>JAYGDH010000388.1:0-12721 GCA_046583055.1 Pirellulaceae bacterium
CAGCGGATGAATACTTATTTGCGAGAAGAGTTTGTCCGTGGTTTACGCACTGAAAGGGGAAATGCTTCCCGGGATTTCCCAAGAAGCCCTTCCAGTCCGAGACCCCGTACAGGTCAGGATAATAGCCAGTAGCCAGTAGCCGATTACGGTAAGCGTTCGATGAGCTTGTCGTTGAGAAATATTCCACGGTTGGCTGTGCCGTCCGCATCCCAGGAGGTCCAGGGGCCCTGCTTTTGCCCCTTTTCAAAACGACCCTCCAGTTCGCGGTGACCGTACTGGTCCCAGTAGGTCCAGTGACCGGTTTCAACACCTGCCAGGTAACGACCTGCTGCGGACTGCTTTCCGTTGTCGTGCCGCAAGACCCAGTCTCCATGACGCTGTCCAAAACGTATGGAGCCGTTAGCTCGCATGTCACAATAGGTCAGCAACTTGCGTTTGGCGTCAGCAAGGTTACCCGAAACGTCAAGCAGGTAAACCGTGAACTCTCCATCCAGCACGTGTTCCGATTCCGGGTGCTGTCGATTCCACTGGCTGGCCAGGTAATGGGCTACCGCGTGTTGAAAGGGAAAGTTGGCATCGCCTGTTAGTTCTCGAAATAACAGCATCCATCGTTGAGTTGATGACACGGTACTCGAGTCAGGGCATGAGGGATTCGGGCCAGTGACCTGGTTTCGCAGCAGTTCAACGGTTTTTCCGTTTTTCAGCCGGCCGTAAAAAGCAAACCGGAAAAGATACTTGTCAGGCTGGTCGAACATGCTCCAGCGTTGACCGAAATGAAATATCGTTGCAACCTGGGTGAATGGAGCAAGTTGCGGGGGCCAACTCTGGCGATACTTCAAGGTAAGGATGTTGTAGAGCGTGGTATAACCGATAACGCAGCATCCCAGTATCCATCCCAGGCGTTTGCACCAGGGAGGCCAGGGAACCCCCCTTTCCCGCGGTCGTTCTCCATCCTTGGAACGGGGGACAGGTTGTTGTGACTGAAGTCCTGGCAGGCAGTTCCACCAGCAGGCAGGTACGAAGAGTGTGAGCATGGCCAGGCTGGTATAGGAGAACATTAACACGTTTAGCGTGAGTTCGATTCCCACGTGTAAGCCTGCGAACAGAACCAGGGCTATGGGACGCAGATAGCGACGTGCTCCTGGTGCAAACAACAAGACGGCCGCGAGCAGTTCGAGGGCTAATGTCACCCGGGTCATCATCTTCAGTAACTGTGGATATTGGGTCAGCCAGCTTCCCAGGGGACGTGTGATGGCTGTATCCCCCAGGACAATTTCCAACGCTTCACCGTTAAGCCAGGTGCTGTTGAATTTCCAGAGGCCGGTGAACAGGTACATCATGCCGATCTGTAACAGGATTCCGACACAGGCAATCGAAAGGAAATCCGGGTCGTTGTTTGGGGGTAACCGGCGGCGACTGTCGACGGAAAAACGCTTGTCGAGCGGAAGGAACATGGCCCAGAAAAGACCCATGCACAACAGGACGTCACCTCCATTGACCAGCATGGGAGTACGGGCGTTGAGTGAAACAGTCAGGATCCAACTGGTGCAGGTCGCGATGCGTGTCCGGTACCCGGCCAGCAGTGCCAATCCGGAAATTCCAGCCAGGACGAACAGGCAAGCCTGATAGTTCCAACTGGCACTGCCAAGATGAAGCGACCATTGCCATGTGTTGGCATAGTAATCGTGGACGGCTTGCAGTGGTAAGGCTCCACCAACAACGTACATGGAACTGAAATCGTACGTGCGACGTACCAGGTCTGTGAGCATGACCAGCGCAATGCTGATCCGAAACAGGGCCAGGCTTCGCAGGTCGATGGAGTACAGGTCCCGGTAATATGACAAGAGCCGCTTCCTGGCTTGCCGGGGCCCAGCAGTGAGTGGTTGCGTAACCTGCGTCATGAATGTCCTCAACGAATTCCAAGGAACATTGCAAGTATAGGGCAGGTTGGCGAACAGGTCTTGGTCGATCTTAGGTAAAAATAAAAGGTGCAGCACGTGGCCAGGCACAAAATGTGCAGAGGGCAACCGCCCATTCCGGTGCCTGCTCTATTCTTGGAAGATTCGGATGGATCGATCTTCCGCCGGGGAAGATTCATGGCCTGGCCGCCCGTCCCAGAAACGAACCGTGGAATCGCTGCTACCGGATACGATCCAGTTTCCTGACGGACTGAACTGAACACACCAGGTGACTGCCCGGTGGCCGCGCAGGGTCAATACCTGGTTGCCATAGACCGTGTCCCATAACTTGAGACTGCGATCGTAACTGGTCGACGCGATACGTTGGCTGTCCGGGCTGAACACAATCTGAGTAACAGGGCCCGTGTGTCCTTTCAGTTGGAAACGTTGCACTCCCTGCGCAACGTCCCTCACGTGGATGCTGCGATCGTAGCCACTGCTGGCGATCCAGTTTCCGTCGGGGCTCCAGGCCACGGTTAACACCTCGCCATCGTGTCCTGGGATTTCCTGGGTTAACTGCTGCGTTTCACGGTCCCAGATCCGTAAAATGCGGTCCCTGCCGCCGCTTACCAGTTGCGAACCGTCGGGGGAGAAGGCAATCGTTTTCACCGCTCCCCGGGCTCCCCGGAGATTGCCAGCCAGTTGCTGTTCCGTAACATTCCAGAGCTTGATCAGGCCATCGTCGCTGGCAGAACCGATCCATCGGCTGTCGCTGGTAAAAGCTAACTGGTTAATTTGCTGCTGATGCAGCTGTTGCGTTACCTGTAATCGCTTGTCAGCAAGGTTCCATATCTGTAAAAGGCCGTCCCCCCTACCGGCTGCCAGCCACTTGCCATCTGGAGAAAACCGGACAGTTCGAAAGGGCGCGGTCGGACTTGAAAAAACGTGGGTCAGTCGTCGTTCAGGTAATTGCCATAGCTTGATGGTCTTGTCGGCACTGGCAGTTACCAGCCACTTTCCATCGGCACTGTAGTCCAGGTCCTGAACTACATGTTGATGGGCTTTTAACGTGGAGGGAGGCGGTGATAGAGCCCACTGCTTGACCGTCAAGTCCCAACTGGCCGAGACAAACTCTTGACCATCGGGTCGGAAAGCTAACCAGCCAACAGGGCGGAAATGCCCCTTGAAGCTGCGGATTTCCGCAGCCCGGGCCAGTTCCCAGAGCTTGATCGTACTGTCAGCACCGGCGGAAAGCAGGTGTTTTCCGTCCGGACTGAACTGGATATGACGAACTGCTGACTGCCCCGTATCGATGGTTTGATAGGGACGTTGTTGAGACGTAGACCAGAGTTTAATCGTGGCGTCACTACTGGCAGTTGCCAGCATGTTATTGGCGGCACTGAATTGTACACAGTCAACCGAGCCGCGATGACCAATGGTAAAGAGAGTCTCGGCGGAGGATGTGTTCCAGATGCGAGCGGTATTATCCATGCTGCCGGTTGCCAGCAGTGTTGAGTCGGAATTGAAGCAGACGGAAAGGACGTCATGTTGATGGCCGTGCAACGTTTGTACACATTCACCAGTACGTAAATTCCAGATCTTAATGGTTCCGTCGGCATTGCCAGTCGCAAGTTGCGTTGCGTCATGGTTAAAGCAGACGCTTGACGCATGCCCGCTTCCTCCGGCCAGCTTCCATTGCACTTTCCGTTGTTGGAAGTCCCAGACAGCGACGATTCCATCGTTGCCGGCGGTGGCAACCTGTCGCCCATCGGGCCCCAGGGCGATTTCGTTGATGCGTCCCTGGTGCAAGACCGTGGAGAAGGTGGCTTGCTGCCTGGAAAGGTCCCAGCAGACAAGTGTTCCATCGTGGGTTCCCAGCAGGAGTTGATTGTCATCCGGGCCGTATACCACGCTATGGGTCATGAATCCCGGTCTCAGAGTGGCCGTGTCCTGGTGGCACAGGCGATTTAAATAATACCATTCAAAACGACGGATATCCTCTGGTATGGAAGGGTTGCTTTGTTGGTGCAGCAGGTCCTGGACGTTTTCCGCGTGAGCGTGCTCCCACGCCATTTGGGCCAGATTCATATGAGCTGCATAGAGGTTGTGTTGAGCGGTTTTCTTCTCGTGTGTAGCTGTTTCCAGATGCTCGATGGCAGCGACGGTCTTGCGGTCGGCCAGTTGCTTGGCTTGCTGATAGCGTCGTTGTTCCAATTCTGCAACTTCCTGGGCGTCTTCCGCACGATGTCGAGCCAGGCTCTCTTTTGCCGTCATGTCCTGAAGATGAAAAGCGGCCATGGAACTGACGATCGCAACGAGGCAGACCAGGAAGGTGACGGTTACTGATAACAAGGCAATGAGGGGCTTTCGTTGGCACCATCGCCAGCAACGTTCCAACTGACTCACAGGCCGAGCCTGGACAGGTTTCCCGTCCAGGTAGCGTTTCAGGTCATCCAGTAGGTCTGCCGCAGAAAGGTAACGCTTGGACGGATCCTTTTGCAGGCATTTCAGGCAGATTGTTTCCAGGTCGGTGCTGAGCGTCGGAACCAACTGGCGCGGTGAAACAGGATCGGTTTCGATCAACTGGGTAAAGGTTTCGAGAATGGTAGCCGCCTGAAAAGGAGGACGTCCTGTCAGGAGGCAGTAAAGGATGGCTCCCAGTGAATAGATGTCACTGCCAACATCTACGTCGGCATGATTGCCCGTGACCTGTTCCGGGGACATATAGCTGGGAGTGCCGACGACATCGCCAGTTACTGTTAAATCGCTATGATCACCGATTTGTTTAGCCAGCCCGAAATCGGTGATGCGAGTTTGGCCGTTGGCCGTTAACAGGATATTGGCCGGTTTTAGATCCCGGTGGACGATGCCGCGTTGATGTGCATATTCGATGGCACCAGCAATTTCAGCTGCCAACGCTGCTGCTTCCCGTTGGGCCAGGGGGCCCTGCTGGATGCGTGCCGCAAGGTTCTGCCCGTCGACGTAAGCCATCGTGAAAAACGGGTGCCCGTCCTACTCGCCCACCTCGTAGATGGGCACGATGTTGGGGTGGTCCAGTTTGGCGGCAGCAGCCGCTTCGCTATAAAAACGTTTAAGTTCCTTCTTGGTAGCAAATTTTCCAGCCAGGATCATTTTTAAAGCCACGACTCGCTTAGCCTGCAGTTGCTTGGCCCGGTAGACGATTCCCATGCCACCACGATCAATTTCTTCCATCAGGTGGTATTCACCGAACAATCCCAGGGTCGCTTGCGGTTGGTGGCCAGGCTCCTGGTCGGTCGCCGGGAAAACTCGTGTCGTGGTCTCGGGAGAAATCGAGACACTATTGTCGTTCGAGAATTGAACGGTTTGTCGGACACTTGTGAAAGAAGGGTTGCCACTCTCGATAGCACGATGCACTTCCAGCAGTCGTTCCAGGCGATCCGTCAGGTGTGGAAATTGTTGGCAATAGAGATCCGAGGTAGGCTGCTCACCGAGGGATTCACGAACACAGTATTCGCCGTAGATGAGCTCTAGCGTGGATTCGTCATCCTGCTGCAAGGACGGATACGCCTGCAACAGTGTTTCAACGGAGATTGGATTGCCTTGCTTCCAGCAACGATGTTGAAATGCACGAATACGTATCAATAACTGCGTTGTTGTTAGCAGTGAGGTGTCATTCGTAAGTTGATTCGTCCACGCCAAGTTCATTAGTTACCCGATCAATGGCTCTTGAAAATTGTTTCCTGATCGACTCGGCCGTACCTCCTATTTGCTGGGAGATCTCTTCCCAGCTACAACCCTTTAAGCGATGCTCGGCGATTTCATTTTCCTTGTCGCTGAGGCGATCCCGTACCATCTGTAAAAGTTCCCGGTGAGCTACTATGCTGCCGGGTGTTTTTTGTAACTCCTGTAACCCCAGTTCCTCGACACTCGTCTTTGCCAGTCGTCGTACATCTCGACGATCTCGTTTTTCCCGGCGAACACGATCAGTTGCCTTGTTGCGGACCATGGTGGCCAGCAAGCCCAGTAACTGCTCCGGTGTCTCCAGGTCAAATTGTCCCGCGGCCACCCGCACAAAAAAATTGGCCATGATGGATTGGCAAATGTCCATGGAGTCCATGGCACGACGGAGGGTCGGATCCGTTAACCGCACACGAGCCAGGATTCGCAGTTCCGGCTCGTAGCGACGTACCAGTTCAGTTGCTGCTTCTTCATCTCCCTGACGGACTCTAGTGATTAGATCGTCAAACGTTTCAGAATCGGACACGGCGAGAGTACTCCTGGGGCAAGGGCGAAGGAGATAATGGATGAAAATCACTGGTGTCTATATTCGCGAGCATGTCATAAACAGCGTGTTGTCAACGACTTGTGGATCTTGTCGCGAGGTCGCCAGGCAGTCGAATCAGCCTGCTGAGATAAAATTATTTTTTCACCGTAATTATCTTGGAACCAGGGACTGGGTTACTTCGGAATCTTCCCGGTCGAGGCAAATGCGATGGTATTGGCCGGCTGCCCAGGAAGTGAACTGATCATTGTAATGAGTGCTGCCAGGATGTCCGGACTGACTCTGGCAATCGATGGCTACCATTTCCGGGGGCTGGCTGCCGAGATCGTGAATCAGTCGATATCCCGCTCCCGTGGCAGCAAAGCCCGTGTTGCAAACGGTCACCATGTCACCGTCGACGGGCTGGGCAGGTGGGTTCAGCAACTGGCCCAGGTCTCCTCGTTCCGCCAGCACGTGCGGAAAGCGAATGACCTGGATTCGCCCCCAGGTCCATTGGTCCAGGTCGTCACCAAGTTGTCCCGTCAACTTCTCCAGAGCCTGGTAAAATGCCAGTCGGATCTGCTGCTCGCGATCAGCGGTTTTAAACCATTGGCAGTTATCCTCGTGCAATAGCCGGGCGGCTACGCCACCAACGCTGGTTGCCATGAACTCCCTGGTTGACTCGTCGAAGTGTTCAGCTGCAACACGTTCGCACCAGCACCGGAAGAAGGTGTTGAAAAGCGTGGGAGCCACCAGCTCTTTCTTCATTTCCCCGGTCCAGGGCTCAAGAATTTTCAACGCCGAGGGAAGCTGTGGATGCTCACCTCCCTGTAACGCAGTCCGTAGTGGAGGTAAACCGTCGACTGCTCTGAGTGAAACGGTATCCAATTGCATTTTCCGGAATGTCTCGACCGTATGTTTCTCGGTCGCGGTCAGCATGTGGCGAATTCGGGTAGCCCGGTGGCCGCTGCTCCAGCAACCAGAGAGTGGGAAAGGATAGTCATCAGAGGCTAGTCGATTGTTTGCACTGGCAATCCAACCACGCGGTGGATCGTAAAGACGCGGCATGTCCGAAAACGGGATGAGCCCCTGCCACTGATGTGCCGGGTCCCAGCCAGGTCGGTAACCTCGTTCGGGTAGGTCACGAATTGGGATGCGACCGGCCGCATGAAATCCAATATGCCCTTCTGTATCGGCGACGACCAGGCTGAATGTCGGTACATGCCATGGTTCCAGGGCCTCCTGGAACTCGCTGACACGGGACGTTCTACCCATGTCCAGCAGCGCGGTCAGCCAGCCTCCCTGGGTCGCCCCCAGCCAGGTGAGCGAAACAGGGCCAGTTTGCTGGGCTACCTCGGGCAGAATATGGTCCACGATCGGTCCGTTGCGAGAGGAGGTAACTTCCTGGTGAAAATCGTCGGCCCCCCGCACCGTAATGATTTCCTCTCGTATCTGTGCGGGTTCCCATTGATCGTCATAAAGGAAACAACCTGGGTGGTTGGCGTCGGTTTTCTCCTGGTAAAGATCTCGCTGGGAACAAATGTTGTTCGTGATCGACCAGCCGACTTGCCGATTTCGCCCAAACATGATCGCGGGCATACCAACGTAAGCCATGCCGGCGACATCGAACGAACCACCCTGCAGATGAGCTTCATACCAGCAGGAGACGGCCTCGAAGGCAATGTGTGGGTCGCTGGCAACAAGGGGTGAACCGTTGGCAGAACGTGAACCATGGACAGTCCAGTTGTTACTGCCGTGACCCTCGAATTCGCTTGCGGAAACTCCTCCCGGGGACTTTGACGGGGAAGCGGCTGCTTGGTAGCTCCCGGCGGGCATGATGCTTTCCTGGTCCGCCTCACCGAGCAGTAACTGTTCCAGGCGGCGACCATCACCCAGGGCACGTTTTGCCAGTTCCGGTGCCACGATGACAGGAAAGCGTCCGGTCAGGTACCAGCGAAATTCACACTCGATGGCCAGTGAATCAAGAGGAGTCCAGGGGGCCGGACGGTAATCCAGCAGGGCACACTCGATCGGTAGGGTAGGGGTGTGCTCCAGGGCGGCATTGATTCCGGCGGTAAAGGATTCCAGCAGCTGTTGTGTTTCCGATCCCAGGGTATCCCATTCCTGGCGGGCAATTTCCGCTAGCCCAACTGTGCGGACCATGCGATCGGATTCCAGTCCGGCTGGTCCCAGGATTTCTGCCAGTTGACCTGTTGCCTTGCGTCGCAGGTAATCCAGTTGGAAAAGCCGGTCCTGGGCAAGGGAAAAACCAAACCCGACAAACAGGTCCCGATCGTTGGTGGCAAAGATGTGTGGGATTCCCCAGGCATCGCGTTCGATTTCCACAGGGTCGGAAACATTTAGTGCCAGGGAGTCATGATTGACAGGCAGGCGGGCATGAAGTTGCGATTGCCACCACTGGTTAAACGTTTCACGCGTCCAGTCGTTCTGCCGGCAGAGGGATTCGATGCGTTCGCCGCCGCCCAGTTGCCGGAGGTAATCGAGGTCGGCTTGTTCGGTCACTGGAAATTTCTCCAGGAAAAGTAATATGGAGAACAGGAACAGATGTTGCTGCAGGTTGCCCGGGGTGCGATCTCAGATCATAGCTGGGCAAGAGGCCTAGTTTTTCTGGTAAGCGGTCTCTGGTGTTTCCCAGAAGTAGTAAGTCTCCAGTTCGGTTAAGCCCACGGCCTTTTTGGCGCCCGCACGCTGGAAACGGATAGTTAGTCGATACGTTCGTATGCCACTATTCAGGCGATAAAAATCACTACCCAAGAAATCCTCGTGGTCCAACCCGTAATGGTCCTTGATCCAGTTGCGAAGCAGGGGCTGATCGGCAACGGCTTTAACCAATTCCTGGCGATCAGCTTCGTCCAGTGTGTCCAGTGTCGGGGTGGGGTTGGTGGTGTGTGATAGACTAGCGTCCTGGATGAGGTCGTTCAGATAAGTTGCCTTGTTCAGGATGCGGCGGTCGTTAATCACCAGGGCCAGGAAGATCAGCAGTAACAGGTAGATGATGATGCGATCAATCGTCAGGAGGCTGCGGCGTTTCGGGTGATTATCCGAGGACCTGTTGATACCGGTTGATTCTGATTGAGGCATGACGTGCAATCCTGATTTTTAGTTCGTGTGACAAGGGAACAATGAATCCCCATTATAAGCGTATTTCAAGACCTGGCAATTCACCTCCTTGGTGTACAGGTCGGATACTGGGAATCAGAATGGATAGGGAGTAATTTGACGTGTTGCCGGTAGATAGTTAATGTGTCAGCAGCTATCTAGGCTGCAGTTATCTCCTCTAAGCGAGTTTCACAAAGACATGTCTGATCCGACGAAACGCTGGGTGCAAGGATTTCGTGATGGTGATCCGGAGCTAATTGCGGAGTTCTGGAATGAATACGAGGTTCGGCTCAGGCGGTTGGCCGAACGCAACCTGGGCCAGCGGATCCGTCGCCGAGTTGGTTCGGAGGATGTGGTCCAGTCGGTTTTCAGGACTTTCTTGAGAAGGGCTCATCAGGACGAATTTGAATTAACGGATCGTCAGAGCCTGGTGGCCTTACTGTCAACGATCACGCTGAACAAGATCCGCGAAAAGGTGCGATACCATACGCGTCAGAAGCGAGGGATCGATCGAGAACGGTACCTGGACACAATTGCCGACCTGGCGGGCAAGGAAACGACCCCGGATGAAACGGCTGCCTTTCATGAAGTCGAAGAGATCATCAGCGACTTTAAAGAGGATGAGCAGCACATCATCCAGCTGCGGCTCGAGAACTACACCAACCAGGAAATTGCACAACGGCTCCAGTGTTCAGAGCGCACCGTACGCCGCCTGGTAAATCGCATTCGAAAACGACTCGAGGCCGAACTGGAGTCGGCGTGATTCCGACATCCGTCAGGCCTTGGGGAAGGGTATCAGGGTCTGGCTTTCGGTTTCCCACAACTTGAGTCGTAAGCACCGGAACACGTCCCACGGTTTCAATGAAGTGGTGAGCGGTGTTTGCAGTTCCTCGATGCCGGCCATGGCCTCGGGGAGGCGATAAAAAGGAATCATGGCGTTGAGATGATGGACATGGTGATAGCCAATGTTGCCGGTAAACCAGCTCATCAAGGGGTTCATTCGAATGTAGCTGGATGACTGCAGGGCAGCAAAGACGTAATTCCATTCACCACGATCTCGAAACTGGACGCCCGGGAAATTGTGTTGTGCATAGAAGAGGTAAGCACCCATGGCAGAGGCGATACTAAATGGAATCACGATCGCCAGGATCACCACCTGCCAAAGCCCGAAAACGAATAAGGCCACAATCAGTCCGAGATGAACAACCAGTGAAAACGCTGAGTCCCAATGCCGTTTCGGGTTCACCAGCAAGGAACGCAGGCACATTCCATAGATGAAGATGGTCAGGTAACCACAGGCAATGGTGAGCCAGTGGCGTGAAACCTTGTAACCGAATTGTTCCCACCTGGTGGCCTGTTCATAGGTTTCTTGCGTCATGATGGGATAGGAACCAATGCTGGCGCCAAAAATCTTGGAGTTGTTCTTATGGTGATGGTCGTGAGAACGATTCCAGATGCTGGGTGGATTGAGCGAATAAATTCCGTACACGTTCATGATGGCTTTCGCCAGTTTTGATCCGCGCAGGATCGCCTTGTGTTCAAAGTCATGATAGAGAATAAAGAATCGCACCAGGACGAGACCCGATAGCACACTGCTGAGGATCCGTACGGCCAGCGGTAACTGGTCCAGGCAGGTGACGGCAAAAAGCCCACCGTAAATAGCTAGCGTGGACCAGAGGTGCCACCAGCTAAGCCAGCGGTGTTCCGATGCGTATTTCTTGCTGTCCAGCAGCAGTTCTTTTGCGCTGCGATTCATCGTTTCCTGTCACCCGTTTACGGTTGCTTTGAACCTGTTACCCCGGTATACGAGAAACGGGGGCGATACACCGGGTTACCGTATGTTAAAGGTGAAAAACCAAGCTCACAGCCGTATTTAACAGCAGACCCAGATTTGGTTCAAGGCCATGTTGCTTTCTTTTGCCATCATCTCGTTTCCGTAGGCAAAAAATAGCGTGCTTGCAAGGTTTACTTGCAAGCACGCCGTGTCTGGAAATTCAGACGTCGTTAGCCTGAGAAGCTACTTGGCCGGTTTTGCGGCCGGTTTCTTGGCCGCTGCAGGACCTGCGATGCCAATGACACCGGTCCCAACACGCGGCCCGGCAGCTCCTGAAGGCTGACTTTTCAGGTCATCAGTACCGCCATGCACGACAAAGGCTCGTCCAATCACGCTGAACAACGAAAGTCCTTTGGCCTCGATCTTGACCATGGCACGACCGTCCGCGTTGGCCGTGATATTGCCGAGGTCACCAGCGTGCCGTTTTTCGGCCTCCAGCCCAGCGTGGTCGTGTCCATCCGGGTTGAAATGCCCGCCAGTGGCCTTTCCATCTTGACCCCGTAGGTCACCAAATTCGTGGACGTGAAAGCCGTGCTGTCCCTCGCTCAATCCCGAGACGAAACCCCTGATCAGCACGTGTCCTTTCTGTTGTTTCAGTGTCAAGACACCGAAAACCTTGTTACCCTTGGTACCGCGGATTCTGCAGACAGCACCATTGGGGGCCAGGTCAGCGTGGCCATCATCTTTATGGTCCTGCTTGTCTTCTCCCTGGGTGGCTGCCGAGGCAACCAGAACTGCTGTCAATACAAAACAACTTGAGATTAGTCGCTTCATGGCGTGGTGATCCTTTCATGTAGTTCAAGATCAATGGTGAAGAATGGATTAAGCTTGTAAGTCGGTCTGATCCCATTCATGGGCCTGTCCTTGGCTCTGCAAGTAAATCAGCTTGTCGGCAAGAACCTGTTAGCGTAGTCCCCCATCACGGTTCGTTCAAGCAGCGTCAGGATTTCCCCTCGAAACCCATCAAAGCGGCCTCTGGCGGGCTCAGGCAACCCGTGATGCGATTTCTTGTCGAAAATGTTGTTGAAAAGGTCACTTTCCGTGAGCAACATGAAGTTTGTGTAATGGCCCTTTGAATTCTATGCCGATTGAGCTAAGATGGTTCTTTTCCTACCTCAACGGGACTGGCAAGAACAGGCCTGCTTTACTTGTCATGCCCTGTTTTTTCCCATGGATTAACGGCTGTCTCGCCAGAAGCCGTTTCGAGGTCCTGGGAAAAGCTGGCTGGTGAGCGAACGGTGAGAGAGACCAGGGATTTTAGTTCGCAAGAGATAGCTGGAATAAGTGACTGGTTCACAGGGTCCGTACCCGTTATTTCCGGTAGGAATCAATTGTCCCGGTAGTTTGTTTGATTACTTCTGTTGAAACGTATTGATTGATGAATCTTAAGAGCTTGAGAAACATTGGAATTTCGGCGCATATTGACTCCGGAAAAACGACGCTTAGTGAGCGTATCCTGTTTTACGCGGGTCGCATCCACAAGATGCAGGAAGTACGCGGGGACGGTTCCGGCGCTACCATGGATTACATGGAGCTGGAAAAGGAACGCGGAATCACCATTACCAGTGCCGCTACCAGCGTGCAGTGGAAGGATTATGTGATTAACCTGATTGATACGCCAGGGCA
>JAYGDH010000109.1:0-13003 GCA_046583055.1 Pirellulaceae bacterium
CGCTGTCAACCAACCAACGCTAATCAACAATTTCGATCAGTACCTGCCTGCTGAAGTCAAGCACCAAACCGGTGACCCGCTGCTCTCCCGGGATGAGCAACGTGCCATGCTGAACAAGAACCTGTTGGTAGCAACCCGAAAACCTGGAGCCCCCGACGAAAAACCGCGACTCGACGAATCGGTCCAGTACGTGTTCTCCTGGAAAGAACCTGTCCAACTCAAGGAACTGCGCTGCGTAAACATCCGGGGCAAAAGCCAGTTACAGGTGGCTCTCTACGGTAAAAACGGGCAGGAGATCGGCAGCCGGAAGTTCGTGGCCAACCCAGCACCGGTGCAGCTACAGAAGTTTCAATGGAAAGAGCAGCCGTCTGGTCCGGTCAGCCGGCTGGTGATCAGCCTGCCTCCCGGTGGTGCCATCACGGGCCTGCGTTTCGTCTGGGGAGGTCACCTGCCCAGTGCCTGGGAATCCCGTCTGCCGTTCCTGTCCAGGCTGATTCACAGTCCTTTCACGAAAGCGTTGGCCAAGCCGGAAATCCAGTATTCGATCCGCCTCAGCCTGATCTCCCGCACGATTACCGCTATCCTCTCGCTGTGGGTTGCCATTCCCATCGGCTATCTGATGTCGCGGTACCGCTTTTTCGGACACAGTTTGCTAGATGCCATCCTGGATATTCCGATCGTGCTGCCACCGCTTGTGGTGGGACTCAGCCTGCTGATCGCCTTTCAATTCCTACCGGTCTTCATCCGGGAAATCGTCGTCTATGAAATCCCCGCTGTTATCCTGGCACAGTTCATGGTGGCCTGCGCCTTCGCGGTCCGCACGATGCGAGCCACTTTTGATCAGATTGACGTGCGCCACGAACACGTGGCATTAACCCTCGGCTGTAGTCGCTTCCAGGCCTTTTACCGGGTGGTGCTACCAGATGCCTCGCGAGGTGCTCTAACCGCAGCCACACTGGCCTGGGCTCGCGCCCTGGGTGAGTTCGGGCCGCTGCTGATATTCGCAGGCGCAACTCGCAATAAGACCGAAGTCCTCTCGACCACGGTCTTCCTGGAGATGAACGTGGGGGATCTCGGAGCGGCCGTGGCAGTCTCGTTAATCATGGTTACCGGAGCTGTCATCGTACTCATCGTTGCCCGCATCTGGGGAACGCGCAGCATGGCCATCTAAGAAAGTAGCACCGTGATCCAGCTAAACGACATTGCAATTTCCGCCGGAGATTTTCGCCTCTCGGAGATCAACCTCACGGTACCAACTGGCAAATACGCTGTTTTAATGGGGCGTACCGGCAGCGGCAAAACCACGCTACTGGAAGCCATCGCCGGCCTCTCCCAGATCACGGCGGGCCAGATCATCCTGGGAGACACGGATGTCACGGCCATGAAACCTTCCCAACGCAACATCGGCTACGTTCCGCAGGATGGCGCGTTATTCAACACCATGTCAGTACGTGACCATCTGAGTTTTGCCCTCACCATTCGCAAGACCCGTCAAGCGGAAATCACCCAGCGTGTTACAGAACTGGCACAACTGCTGGAGATCACGCACCTCCTGGAACGCCGCCCCTTCAAGCTCAGTGGTGGGGAACGCCAACGCGTGGCCCTGGGGCGGGCACTCTCATTTCGTCCGTCCACCTTGCTACTGGACGAACCGCTCAGTGCGCTTGACGACCAAACGCGTAACCAAATTTGTTCCCTGCTCGATACCATTCAAAGCCATACGGGTGTCACCGTGCTGCACATCACCCATAGTCTGGCCGAAGCAGAACGCCTGGCCGACTGCCTGTTCCGCCTCGAAGGAGACATTGTTCCCGACACCGATTTTCAGGGTAAGGTCAGCACCGCAGCCGCAGCGACTCCCGATACTGGCTAACAGACCAGTCCACCTGCCCCCTCAAGACGGGCCTGACAAACGAGCTTATAATCAAACACGAACACGATAATTCCCCAGTTTTTTTGCCTACAGAAAGTAAACACAATGAAAATTGCCATGATCCAAACCAACAAAGGCAACATCCGATTGGAACTGCACGACGACAAGGTGCCCAAGACGGTTGAAAATTTCGAGAAACTTGCCAGTGATGGCTTCTACAACGGACTCACGTTCCACCGTGTCATCCCTGACTTCATGATCCAGACAGGGTGCCCGCAGGGCACTGGCACCGGCGGCCCCGGTTACCAATTTGAAGACGAGTTTCACGAGGAACTGCGACATAGCGGTCCGGGCACCCTCTCCATGGCCAATGCCGGTCCCAACACCAACGGCTCCCAGTTCTTCATCACCCACGTGGCCACGACTCACCTGGATGATGCCCACACTGTTTTCGGAAAAGTCGTGGAAGGCCAGGACGTGGTCGATTCCATCGAGCAGGGTGACACGATGCTGATCGTCAGCGTCAGCAGCGAATAGGTGTTCTGGCGATTTAATTTGTAAGAACAGGGTGGCTTATGATATCCTGTTAGTAGTCACCACGTAACGCAATTCCTCTTCAGGTAGACTGGACATGCCAACACGAATCTATCAACGTTTACCGTTTTACGGTGTCTGCACATTGCTTGCCAGTCTTTGCTGCCTGGTCGTGCTGCAGGCATGTGAAACACCGGTCTACCGCTATGCCATGTACCGTTGGAAACCGGCTCCCTACGAAATCTACTACTTCCATAGCGAGCCGCTCAGCAGTGCTACCCAGGCATTGCACGAACGCATCGCCAAGCTGGCCCTGCTCAAACCAGACCAGCCGATCCTCAACGCCACCCTGATCACGGTCGACCTGTCGAAAGATCCGCAGCTGCAAAAAGTCCTTCCCGATATCAAGCAGCTCTGGACCCAGCATCAAGATCAACTTTCGCCCGGCTACCTGGTAACCAATCCCCAGGGCGGCGCTGTCTCCATCGGTACCCTTGCGGAAGACCAGCTAACCGCGCTCACCACAAGTGCCAAGCGGCAACAATTACTGAAACAGTTGAGCGATGGCAAAGCAGCGATTCTCGTCCTGCTCACCAGCAAGGATACCGCTGCCAACCAGGCTGCCGAAAAGCAAGTTCGCAGTCTGGTGGAAGCGGTGAACCAGGGCAAAGTGGGCCTGTACCAGGTCCCGGACGAACCCGCCGAACAGGATGCGACCAAGGAGCAGCCAACGGCCAAACCATCTCACACGCTGGGCTGGTTGACCGTGGACCGCCAGGACCCGCAGGAGAAATGGCTCGTACAAAGCCTGCTGGCCGTGGAAAGTGACCTGCAGGACCTGCAGGAACCGATGGTCTTTGCCGTTTACGGTCGGGCTCGTGCCCTGCCTCCCTACGTTGGCAAGGGCATTACCCGTGAAAATTTACTCCAGTGTGTCGAATTTGTCACAGGAGCCTGTTCCTGCACGGTCAAGGAGCAGAATCCCGGTGTGGATCTGCTGGTTCAATCCGACTGGGAAACCATAGCAGCCCGTATCGCCGACAAGTTTGGAGCCGAAGAAGGCAACGAAACCCAGTTTGGCGGCGACGATTTCTTTCCGGAATTGATCATCGGCTCCGGGGGCTCCCCGGTGACCGATGCAGCCACGGAGATTGACCTGCGAATTTACTGTGACAACGAGTTACGTCATCCCGTGGGAGAAATCGTGCGACAGTACGAAACACAGCACAATGTTTCAATTGCCGTAAACTATGGCACCTCCAGCGACCTGTTGGCCCAGCTTGAACTGGACAAAACCGGCGACATCTACCTGGCTGGCGGTAGCAGCTACTTCCAGCAGGCAAACCAAAAGGGCCTCACGAAAATCTCCATCCCACTGGCCAAACGCAAGCCCGTGATTGCCGTCGCCAGGGATAATACCAGCATTAAAGGTATCACGGATCTGCTCGATCCACAGGTCAACGTCGCCCTGGGAACCCCGGAAGAAGCGGCCATCGGTTCTACCACCAGGCAGCTACTGACTGCTTCCGGCCACTGGAAAGATCTAGCCGAGCACGTCACCGAACATGGGCTCTTCGAGGCCTCGGTTGACGACATCATGGACGCCATCAAGCAGGGCCGGGTCACCGCAGGTATTATCTGGGATACTGCCGGCGCCAGCGATGCAGAATTAAAACTGGTTCCCGTCCCGGAACTGGATGCCGGTGAATCCTCGATCGAGATTGCTGTTCTCAACTCCAGCAAGGTTACCCCTGCTGCCCAACAGTTCACGCAGTTTGTCGCCTCTCCCCAGAAAGGGCTGGCAATATTCAAGGAAAAGGGGTTTCGACTGGTGGCAGCAGACGTCGTCGCTACATCCGATGTCGACAAGACCACGTTGCCGAACCAGGCTCCCGCCGCGAACGATACCGCCGACCATCTTCCCCAGGAGGCCAGCATGGCATCGACCATCTGGATTGTCGGTATCGGAATCCTGGGCGGACTGGTACTGCTGTTCGGTATCACCCTGTTCGTCATCCGACCACGTTAACTACTGCCCCTCCTTTTGCCTGCAATCTGAACATGATCCAGTTGACCGACGTCAGCAAGCACTTCCAGCGAGCCGACCAGACCGTTCGTGCACTGGACCACCTGACACTGCAGATAGCTCCAGGCGAATTTGTAGCTGTGCAGGGATCCAGTGGCTGCGGCAAATCCACCTTGCTTTCCATGATCGGTGGCCTTGCTTTACCATCCTCCGGCACGGTCTCTGTCTTAGGCCAGGACATCTCGGCCATGAGTTCCACGGCCCGCGCCGCATTCCGCTCCAAGAATGTCGGCTTTGTCTTCCAGATGTTTCACTTGCTCCCTTACCTGACCGTCCTGGATAATGTCCTCGTGGCGGCGGACAACACGGACATGGAAGCAACAACACAACGAGCGACAGAATTGCTGGAGCAATTTTCACTGGAAGATCGCTTGCTGCATCGACCGGGGCAATTGAGCGCGGGAGAACGGCAGCGTGTTGCCATGGCACGAGCCCTCTTGCCGCAACCGCGCCTGCTGTTGGCCGACGAACCTACCGGCAATCTCGATCCCGAGAACGCCGCTGCCGTCCTGCAACTACTCCAGCAGTTCCATGCACAGGGTAATACCATCTTGCTCGTGACCCACGACGAACAGGCTGCTTCCCATGCAGCCCGCACGATCATCCTCAGCGCTGGGAAACTGGTAGACGAATCTCCTGCCACGGCGACTGCACCGGAAGGATAAACACCTTCTCGCGGCACCTCGTCCGCGTTACCCGCCGGCCACGGGCGCGATCAACACCATTTCCTGGCCACACCGCAAGTCCATGTTCGCATGGCTGGCCACGGTCCCCACGTGCTGGTTATCAATCGCAATCAAGCAACTGCCTGGTAACGCCGCCCCCTCATCCAACGCCTCGTTAATCTGCTGAAGTGCATCGTCCAGCGATGCTCCTTCAGCCAGCACCAGCATTGGCGGAATCGAGGCGGCCGTGTGGTAACTGCGTCCGGTGACAACAATGCGAATTTCCATGAGTCTTCATTTCCACTGATGGTAAACCACTCAAATCAGCTACAGATGGGGCAGCCGGCACGACGTTCCAGGTGAATGGTCGTCATGCGTCCCTCGAATGCGTCATAGGTTAGCATTTTTCCGACCAAGGGTTTTCCTGTACCAGATAAAATCTTTATCGCTTCCAGCGCCGCCATTGAGCCAATCACCGATGAGATCGCACCAACCACCGGAAATAACTCTTCGAAGGGAGGCGTTTCCGGGTACACACACTCCAGGCACGCGGACTCTGCCGGCTGAACCACCATCAGGGTACCAGTCATTCCCCACTGGGCCGCGTCCACCAGAGGGATTCCCGCGTTCACCGCGGATCGATTCAAACGCAGGCGTTCCTTGAACGTCGGAGGACAGGAAACAATGATATCTACCCGCCGGGCAAGCTCATCCGCTTCCTCATCATCCGGCTCATGATCGATGGCTTCCACCTCGACAAATCGATTCATGCTGCCTAGGTAGTCCGCAAAGGGTTTGCTCCGCGGGTGGCCAACCACGGCCTCCGAACCGAGTACCTGGCGATTCAGGTCAGCTGAAATCATCTCGCCACCATGCGCAATGATCACCCGACCGACACCTGCCATCGCCAGCATTAAAGCCGCCGGCCCCCCCATGCCACCCACGCGTGTAACCAGCGCCGTTGACTGCTTGAGCCGCAGTTGCCCTTCTCTCGACAGCACGCCATCACCCAATTGCCTGGCATATCGTTGCAACTCAGCGGCACTCAATCCTGGAGCATTCGACTGGTCATCGTTCATTGAGCAATACCTCGCCTTGTGTCACCTAAGGGCCGACGCAGCCATCTAGTCGGTCCCCAATTCGCTCCCGGCCACAGGAAGAACATCCGCTGCCACGAAGTCGCCAAAGGACACGTCGCAGGCAACGGCCTTGCGCAAACGCTGTACATACTGAGCGCGACTTATCTCCCTGGCCCCCATCATCGTACAATGCGACGAGCTTTGCTGGATATCCAACAACGTGAATCCTCGCTCAAATAAATGTCGCACCAGGTAAACGAGCGCCATTTTCGATGCGTCTCGGTGCTGGTGATACATTGACTCGCCACTAAAAAATCCCCCGACAGCAACTCCATAGAGACCGCCAACCAGCGATCCCTGGTGCCAGACCTCCACGCTGTGCGCATGCCCCAGTTCATGTAACTGCTGATACGCAATCATGAGCTCCGGCGTGATCCAGGTACCCGGTTCATCCGGGCGCGGCGCTGCACAACCGCTGATCACCTGGCCGAAAGCCTGGTTCATCGTAACCTGGTAACCACCGTTGCGTATCCGCCGCCCGAGCCGACGCGAAACATGCAATTGATCCAGTTCAAGAATGGCTCGCGGATCCGGACTGAACCAGGCCAACAAGTCGACGCCATCCAGCGACAGTGGCCAGGGAAAAATGCCCTGGCGGTAGGCTTCCAGGATCCAGATGGGATTCAATTCTCCGCCCAGCATCAGGAGTCCGTCCGGATCAGCTAAATCCACGGACGGAAATGTCGGATACCTCGCCGGTCGTGTTTGCATAGGGCTGGAGCACTTGCAGGATTCGGTGGATCCCAGGAAACCGAATGGTTTCGAACGGTTTTTACGTTTCTCAGCTCACTATTTTAGCCGCATTTGATGGAATTGACCACGCAGGAGCAAATTTTTTCCAGGAGTTTGGCTATAATCTAAGAACGTGAAGTGGCCCCATCGCCCCAAGTTCCAACAGAACGAAGTACCGATGCACGAAGACTTCAATTGGCACGAACCACGACTACCACAGCGGCCCCCGCCCCGTCAGCAGGCCCGCTCGCCATATGTCTCACCCTTGCTGGATTCCGAGGCCCCGGCTGCCGAACAGGAAGATACCGGTGAGGATTCCGATGCCGTCCGGAAGCCTTCCTACCTGGTTAGTTTCCTGTCTCCGTTACTATTTCTCCTGGCCCTCTCTTACCTGGCACCTTATGCCATCGAGCAGGTCCAGTACGCGTTAACGCGTGGCAAGCAGCGTGCCGAGTACGACCTGGCCGGTGACGGGTTACGACACTCTTCCTTGCAGGAAATCTCCCAGGCTTACCAGATGGTGTCCCAACGCGTCGGTCCCAGCGTGGTTCACATCAGTGTCTCGGGAACCTCTCGCGAAACTCTAAAGGATGAGCAGTCACGCTTCTTCGGCTCCAATCCCTACCCTTCCCGGGGCCAGGGATCGGGTGTTGTCGTCGACGCAAAAGGCTTTATCCTGACGAATCGACACGTTATTTTTGGTTCCGATCGCATCCAGGTGAGACTGGAAAATCGCCGCGTCCTGGAAGCGGAAGTCGTGGGCGTCGACTCCCTGACCGACCTGGCCCTGCTCAAGGTCGATGCCACGAACCTGGTACCGATTGAATGGGCCAACAGCAATGACCTGAAGGTCGGTTCCCTGGTGTGGGCACTGGGCAGTCCATTCGGACTGGAACGCAGTGTTACCTTTGGCATCCTCAGTGCGAAACACCGTTCGGCCAAGATTGGCAGTCATTACCAGGACTTCCTCCAGACCGATGCCGCCGTCAACCCTGGCAACAGCGGTGGGCCACTGGTGGATGAAAGAGGCCACCTGGTCGGAATCAATACAGCCATCGTGGGTGAAACCTACCAGGGCATTAGCTTCGCTGTGCCCAGCAATGTGGCCCGCAGCGTTTACCAACGTTTACGCAATACCGGGCGCGTCATTCGAGGCTGGCTGGGAGTCGTGCTCAGAGATCTCACGGCCGAGGAAGCCACCAAGCTGGAACTGCCCATGGGAGCGGGCGCCCTCATCACGCAATTTGCACCGGGCGACTCACCGGCATTCGATGCGGGCATGAAACGCTATGACGTGATCCTGCAATGGAATGGCCAGGATGTCCGCGGCATGGCATCGCTCATTCGCCTGATCGGCCAGACCACTGCTAATTCCAAGGTCCCGGTCATCGTGATCCGCCGACAAAAGCAGGTTGCCATCTCTGTCCAGGTCGGCGAACGGCCGCAGCAGTTTGAGTAAATCAAACTTGCTACTTATCGACCCATTCAACCGGCTCTGGTTGTAGCAGATCACTCGGTCGACTACCGGCATCAGCCCGTCCGCTGCCTTCCAGACGCGACACCACCTTGACCGTCATATCCTGGCTACACAGCATCTGGCAGCTGAGACGTACATCCGTCATTTCACGTGCTCGCAGGGTTTCCTGCTCTGCCACCGTCATCTGTTCCGGCTCACCAGCCACGACTTCTACGCGACAGGTCGTACAACGAGATTGACCGCCACAGGCATGCAACTGGTCCACACCCGCTTCGTCGGTCAGGGCAAGGACCAGTCGCTTTCCCTCGGGAACTTCGAATTCACCTACTCCATCCACGGTTAACCTAGGCATCCCACTTCCTTTCTATTGAATAAAACTGTCGTCTTGTGGAGGACTGGTTTTACCATCTGTACAGATATCGGGCCAGCGAGAATTCACCAAATCGAATCCACCTGGTCACCCGTCCGTGACTGGAGACTCGCTATTGAATCTGTTAGGTTGGCCCTGGCTTGCCAGCTGCCGACATCGTTTCCTGGAATTCCCAGTTCACCAAATTCCATCTCTTGCCAACAAGGAACCAGAACATGTCCGGAATTCGCTGTCTGTGGGCTGCCTGCCTCACCTTCCTGACGCCTCTGACTGCCTTGCTGCCCGCTGCCGATATCCAGCCAATACCTGACAAACTGGTCGTGTTAACCTTCGATGATTCGGTTCGTTCACACTTTGATGTGGTTCGGCCAATACTGAAACAATATGGCTTCGGCGCTACATTTTTCATCACCGAGGGATTTGACTTCAAGACGAACAAACAGGACTACCTGACCTGGAAACAAATAGCTCAACTACATCGCGATGGTTTCGAAATTGGCAACCATACACGTGACCACCTGGGCATTAACGACAACAACATTGACCAACTCGACGAACAATTGACGGCTATCAACAAGCAATGTCGCCTGCACGGCATCACGCCTCCGGTCAGTTTCGCATATCCCGGTAACTCGATTACCACCCAGGCGCTTCCCATCCTGGCCAAGCATGGCTTTCGTTTTGCCCGGCGTGGAGGCACGCCGGAGTACCCGTATCGCGCTGGCCGAGGATCGGCATATGAACCTGGGCTCGATCATCCACTGTTGATTCCCACGGCTGGCGATGCGCGGCCAGACTGGACACTGGAAGACTTCCAGCGAGCTGTCGAACAGGCACAATTCGGCAGAATCGCGGTACTCCAATTCCATGGAGTTCCAGACCGTTCCCATCCCTGGGTCCACACCTCGCGGCAAAAGTTCGAGAGTTACATGAAATACCTGGCGCTCAATAAATACCAGGTCATTGCGCTGCGAGACCTGGAAAAATACGTGCCGGTCGGCGCCCTCCCCCGTAACCCGTTGGGTGCCATCGAGGACCGCACGAAAATGCTGGCCGCCAGCAAGTCACGGTTGGTCTTTCGAACGCCCCCCAACGCAGCCGAGCGGAAGTACTGGCTGGACAACATGGTTCGCTATCACCAGTTCAGCGTGGCTGAAATCCGTACTGCCACCGGGCTCTCAAATGCCACCATCCAGAAATCCCTAGCACAATGGAATCTCGATCCCGGGGTGAAACCGGCAGACCTGCATGCCGGCAGCCTGCGAGCCCTCCCCTACCCGGGAGGACGTCACCCACGAATCGGTTTTCGCGATGGCGCCATCCGACCTCACCGCGAATCAAAAATCAGCGCCTTCCCACCCTGGGCCAATGGTGGTTACGTCGTCGTTGATATCCCGGAAGCAATCTGGTCCCGGCCCAGGCCCTCAAGAGAACTGCTTTACCTGGCCCACACGCACGTCCCCACCCGGTGGGACAAACAGGGCATCGATCTCCAGCCGCTGGAATGGACACGCCATGGCGATGGGAGCTACTCGGTAACCCGCACGCTCCCCAACCAGGTCAAGTTCGGCGCCCGTGTGAAACCGACCCGCACGGCGCTGCAGATGGAATTATGGATTACCAACGGTAGTGACGAAACACTCACCGGTCTGGTCGTGCAAAACTGCGTGATGTTAAAATCATCTCCTGATTTCAGCCAATTGACGACGGAAAACAACCTGCTCTCCAGCCCCTTTGCTGCCTGTCGCAATGCAACAGGAGATCGCTGGGTCATTACCGCCTGGCAACACTGTGTCCGTCCCTGGGGAAATTCGACCTGCCCCTGTCTGCACAGCGATCCCCAGTTCCCCGACTGCCAGCCAGGCCAGACCCAGCGTCTCAAGGGTTGGCTCTCCTTCTACGAGGGGACCCGCATCGAGGAAGAATTCAAACGAATTCGGCAACTGGGATGGCTGACCAAACCGTAATTCTCACTCGCTGGCGGGAAACTCGGCGCGAATCGTCGTACCCTGGCCGATCGTAGAATCGACAGTCAGATCCCCACCAAACCACACGGTGCGCTGACGCATGGCCAGCAGGCCAAAACGCCCCTCGCTTTCCTGGTTAGGATCAAAGCCGCGGCCATCGTCAGAAACCACCAACTGCACCTGGTTTGCATCCCTTGTCAGTCGCAGGTCAATCTTGGTTGCCTGCCCATGAATATCTGCATTACGAACCGCCTCCTGGGCAATGCGAAAAACTGTTCCGGCAACCCACGGGTCCAGGCCATCCAGGTTCCCCTCGGTAACCAGCTCATGCTTTGCCGCGATTTGAGACTCCTGGCAAATCCAGTCCGCGATCTGGTCTGCCAGTGATCCGGTTACTTCCAGTGGGGCCAGTTGCTCGATCAGTCGCCGCGCCTCGGCAATGGAACTTGCCAGGTAGGCGGTTGCCTGGGCCAACCGGGAACGTACCTGCTCGTCGAGAGCCGTCTCATCCGCCAGCAATCCCTGCAGGATCATATGCGAGCCGACCACGCCCTGCACGAACCCATCGTGAATTTCTGCAGCCACGAGCGGGCCCAGCCGATTCGCATCACTCGTCTTGTCTGAATCTCGATCGGTCATCACAGTTCCTGCGTTTTATTACGTACGAGGCAAGTATTTCAAACAGGTTCGAGGTGCGCAAACAGGTCCTGACGCACCTTGGGATTACTAATCTTCCAGATCGCGCCATCCACGAAGTAATGATGGATATTTACGATGACTGCCAACAGCCCCAGTCCCACCTGAAGCATTTTTTCCTGCGGCATCGTCATCGGGACAAAATTAGCCAGTTCAAAGACCAGCCAGCCGGCTGCCAGCAACGCCAGGTAAAGGAAACCAACCGAAATAGGAATACCGAGAATCGTGTTTCTGGAACCGGGCTGGCGCCGCCGGGCCAGGTTCACCTCCACCCGGGCGGTAAAACAGAGGTATTGCAACGAATGCGACAACTGCAGGAAAATCAGGGCGTAATCATGAAAATAAATCAGCCCGTACCAGAAATAAATCGCCACCCAGGGCAACAGGGCCGGCAACGGTATTCGCTTTTTCGTGCGCCTCGCGGCGACACGAAACCCGTGGATCCCCAACGGGATCATCAGCAGCGACAATACGAAGACAGCATCTTTGATCTGCTCCAAAGCCTCGTAGCCTCGCAAGAATAAGCTCAGAGACCAGAGCACGTGAAATGCTGTCAACGACCAGTAAGCACTCCGAATGCAGCGGCGTTCATATTGCGTAACGCGAATTCCCGCCATGTAGAGAAATGAGGCCGTCATTCCCCAGGCCTGGCCGTTGTAATGCCAGGCAAGATAGAGGGCCGCCACGGCACCGAGCACCTGGAGTGTCAGGCCGGCAAGCTGGCTCAACCTACCAGCGGGATCCAGGACTTCCATTTGTCCCACCAGCACGAAACCAGCTGCAGCCAACAGCAACAATGGCAGATACATGGAAGACCAGCGATACCGCATCACCTGCTCCCGCGAACGATAGAGCAAACGGTAAGAGGACATGAAGTGCGGATTGTTAAGTAAAACCGTTAACCAGAGCATCAACAGCAGGTTATCAATCCCTGAATCATCTGCCAGGACCAGCTCCTGGGACTGCGTGGCCTCCTCGGACGATGGTTCTGCAGCCGACATTTCCGGCTGACTGGGCTTCAAGCTGGAGACTACTTCCGGATTCAGAAAACCAAAAATCAAGAACCCGGTAATCACCACGATGGAAAGGCCACCCACACAGAGTCCATCGATGAACGGGCTGTGGATGGACGGATTCCTGAAGCTAGTCGGCGACTTGCGCTTGACCGGTGCTGGCGAGTGGGATGCTGGCTCCATGCCGCGAGATTATAGGGGCCGTTACAAAACGACGCAATTGAAACTTGTGCCAAAACCACAGGTGAATCCCGCCACACTATGCCGTCAGCGTGTACCGGCCTGGATAATTTTCTTCACGTCCACGCTGTCGGGTAATGCCGCCAACGTCACCGGCTGCCAGGCATCAAGCGTCTCCTGTTCCAACGATTTGAGTAACCCTTCCAGGCGAGCTATTTCCTCCACGGCAAACCAGGTTAGCTGGTCAAACGCCCACACGACCTGTTGATAG
>JAYGDH010000016.1:0-6547 GCA_046583055.1 Pirellulaceae bacterium
CGTGAACGGATCACTCTACAACAAGAGCAACGCAAGCTCGATACGGAAGCAGACCGTCTTCACACGGACGAGATTCAAATGAAAAGCGAGTACGGGGAATCGCAAACGCCAACCCAGAAAAAGATCGTTGCTCGCAAAATCCAGAACACGCGGCTTCGGTCTCGGGCCATCGACGCCAAGTCATCTCACTGTCACAAGTTGATGCAGACGGTCAACAACTTCATCCTGATCAAGGACAACATGGAGTTCTTCGATCGCATGGGAGTGGCCACCATGTTAACCAATATGGACATGGGAGAGATGGAAGTCTTTATCAATGAGGCAACCATTGAAGGGACCCTGCAGCAGGAAAAACTGGCCGGCATGCTGCAACAGGTCAGTGAAGGCGCAGAAACCATTATCCAGGGTACCAGTGACGAAGGCCTGGATGAATTAATGGCGGAACTGGATGGGGAGAGCGGCGGGGGTACCGTGACCGAATCCGGTGGCGGATTACAGGATGTCATGAAAGACCTTGATGCAGCCATTGCCAAGGGTGAACAGGCAGCCCGCAAGGCACAAACGCCAGCGACTCCCGAACCGTCGGAACCTTCTCCACCGGCAGCTGAACCCGACCAGGAGAACTAGCATGGCCACGGGGGTGAAGGACGGTCAGCAGATCCTCGACCTGATCGATGCCGGTACCGGTGCGCTGGGACGCAATGATCGCGGGTCGGCGGCCCAGAAGTATGCCCAGGCCTCGGAAATCCTCTTTCACCGTGCCAAGAAATGCCAGGACACCAAGGAAAAAGTAACGCTGGCACGACGCGCCCAGCAACTGCTACACACGGTTCGCAGCATCCGTAACCTGGCCGATAGTGAAGTGGACCAGGCAGGTACGGGGAATGAATCAACCGGGACGTTCGCCACTAGCGAGGGTCCGCGACTCAAGAGTGGTTTAACGTTTGACGATGTAGCCGGGTTGGACGACGTCAAGGAGACCCTGCGACTGCGACTCATCTACCCTCTGCGACACCCGGACAAAATGGCCCAGTACGGCCTGCGAGCCGGGGGTGGCCTGTTGTTGTACGGTCCTCCCGGAACGGGAAAAACCATGATCGCCAAGGCACTGGCCGGCGAACTGGATCTGCCATTCATGGCCATCAAGCCCTCGGAGGTCCTCAGCAAGTGGTTCGGGGAAAGTGCCCAGAAACTGGCTGCCCTCTTCGAGGAAGCTCGCCAGTATCCTTCCGGGGCCATTATTTTTATCGACGAAATCGATTCGATCGGCTCCTCGCGCAACCAGTCCAATGCCAGCGAGGGTTCACGGCGGCTGCTGACCCAGTTGTTGCAGGAACTGGACGGTGTCCAGGGCCGCGACCAGGGCCTGTTGTTCCTGGCGGCCACCAATGAGCCCTGGTTACTGGACTCGGCATTACTGCGACCCGGGCGTTTCGATGAACGTTGCCTGGTTCCCTTACCGGATCTGGCCGCACGCGAGGTACTGTTGCAATTACAACTCAAGGACTGCTGGCTGGCGGACGACGTGGACCTGGGTTACCTGGCCCGCCAGGCGGAGCGTTACAGCGGTGCCGACCTGATGTGCCTGTGTGAACGTGCCAAGCAGGTACCCTTCCGTGAAGCGGTCCTGCAGGGAACCGACCGTCCCATTAACCAGGATGATTTTCGGCTGGCGCTGGATTCAGTCCGACCGTCGATCTCAACGGACGTGGTCCGAAAATTCGAGAACTATGCATCCAGTGACTAGTGTCAAGGTTTCAATCCCCAACAACCGACTTGCCGAGTGAGCATCTCATGCACAGCCTGATCACAGAACTTGCTGACCGGTTTTGGCGCAGACCGGCCGAACACAAGCTCCAGGATTCGCAGTCCATAGCGCAACAGGCCCAGGGAATCCAACCCAACAGTTCACTGCCAGCCCAACAAACCCTGTGTGCTTTTAACGATGAGCGATTGGTCAACTACTACCGGGACCGGGCACCGGACAGCAAGCCTGGCGGGGAGAACTGGTGGTTGATTCCCCGTGACGACCTGCCAGTCACACTGACGCTGCAGATCGACCAGGAGCTGATGGAAGTGGATATCCTGGTACGACTGGAAGCAGAGTCCGAATTGATGGACCTGCTGGGCGATCGCAAGGTATTGACGATGGACGATCTTACGCCGTTACTGGCCGAGGAGCTCACCTCACTGGCCGACATACCGGACGAGGCCGACGCCGAGCGGCTGATCGACCTGGGTAAACTGGACCGGGAGCGATTGCGAGCACGGTACAGCCTGCGGCTGCAGAAAAAAGGGCTGCGTTGTACGGACATTAGTCGCTTTGAATTATTGTTACCTGCTGCCGACTCGGTACGACTGTCGGTCGCGGATCTACCGACGGAAAAAACGGATGAGGGTGAACTACATCCACTACTGGCACGACAGCAACTGCAGGAACAGCTGGACGAGGCCAACCGTTATGTCCGGCGTTTTATCAACCGGTTGCTGTTGGTTTACATCGTCGGGTGCGTCACCATTTTTGCCGCCACGCTGGCCTCCAAGACGACCATCGATGCCCTGGCTTACGTGATGGCATTCCTGGTAGCGATGTTTTTTGTCCGGCTGGTAATTTCCCCGACTGCTCGTTTTAACGAGTCCTACATCAAGGACCTGAAGCAGCTGGCACGGCAGGCAGGTATTTCATTCCATCGTTTACAGACGCTGGTCGCCCGGGACTACAAGGACCTGGACCGCGCGATTGAATGGGACCGTTAACAGGATAGAGGTACTTTAAACATGTTCATGAAACTGTTGAAGCGTTTGCTGGGTCGCGCCAGGCCTCAATCCGAATCGAGTGCTGAACCGATCGTTCAGCAGCTGGCAGGTGCGTTACCGGACGGTGCCATTGCCACAGATCAAATGCTCGTTATTTTCTGCCGGGGACAACTGGTGAACTACTACCGGGATGATCCACCGGCCGAGCGTGGTAAAGACGAGTCCTGGTGGCTGATCCCTGGCGATGACCTGTTACTGGGAATCAAGATCGCGGTCGACAACGAAACATGCTCGGTCGATGTGTCGGTGCGGTTTGAAGCGGAAGCGGACTTGTTGAATTTGTTGGAGTCCCAGGAAGGCCTCAGCCGGGATGATCTCGTATCCCTGGTAACGAGCAAGCTGGCCGGCCTGGTCGACATGCTTGACTACCCGGAAAACGGATCCCTGGTTGCGACCAATACTGGTAACCAGGAGCGACTGCGAGCCCGGCTGAGCCTGGTCCTGCAGAACCATGGACTTCGCTGCACCGACATCAGCGACTGGCAACTCGTGGAAACGGTGGACTCAACAGGCGAAGAAGCAAGCAAGGCGGAGACCGTACCCACTGATGAACTGGTCGAAGCGATTCAACAGGTAAGTCAACCAGGTCACTGGGATCGCCTGGTAACCACGCTGGAAGCCGGCGGCTGCCAATTCGGTCAACAGGAGACGGAGCAACTGGACGACCTGGGACAACAGGTCGTGGACCATACCATCGCAACTGATCAAGCAACCAGTCGCCTGCAAGAGTTGATTCACAAGGCGCGTCAGCAAGCTGGCATACCGCGTCCCGAGCTGCAACGCTGGCAAGGCCTGGAAATGCGCTTGGACGCCAGCTTGCCAGTCGACTCCGAGGAGGCTGGCAAGCCCGCTGCCGAGTCCCACGACCAATCACTGTCCGTGACACGAAAACGTCGCCCGGGGACCTGGTGGCTACTGAGTCATCGCGCGGTGGATGACCGGTTACTGGGGTATCTCCAGGAGACGTTATCTCGTTTGCGTGGGGAATTCGACAGCTACCGCAGCAGCAAATCCCTGCAGCAGGGCCTGGTTCTCCTGCGTCGCATTGACCAGCGGTTAGCGATGGCACTGGATTTGGTCGAGACGGTTCCAACCTTGCGGCCACCACAAGCTTCCCAGCGAATCAAGCGGACCAGGATAAAGCCCCTGGTGAAACACCTGGAAGCGGCCGTCACCGCCATGGAGACCATGCAGGCAGCCAGCAGGGCCATGACAAAACAAACCGCCGGTGACGATGACTGGAACCAATCCTGTGAAGCAATCTGTGAAGCCCTGGACCATTTAAACAATGACCTGCGACAACGCAGGCAAGTACATACTTCCGTGAGAACATAACTCGTCGCTGGCAAGCAATCCCGGGCAACGGGTTGCTGGCCAGCAACACCGTGTTGAAAGAAAGCAAAAGGAGCCTGGTAATGAACGACAAACAACAAGACCATCGTTGGCAAGTAGCAGAGCACGAGTTTGCTGTCTGCAAACGCATCGACGACGTAAAGCGATTCTGGTCATCTCGACAGTTAGTAGTCGATCCGGGGATTCGAGCCCTCTTCATCGAAGAGGGGCAAAGCGTGGGTGAGGTCGGCCCAGGCAGCTACACGCTGGAGAGCCTCGGCAAGATGTTGCGTTTCTGGAAACGCCAGCAATCGGCAGCGATCCTCACTCGCCAGGAAGATGCGATCCTGAAAATCAAGTATCGCAGCATTCCCACGATCGACGGCCTGGGGGTCTACGCTGCTATCCAGGTGGCCGTGCAAATGGATGACGTGGCCCTGTTTGCTCGTAACCTGCTGGGTGCTCGTGACACCTTTACGATCGACCAGTTGAAAAAGGCCCTCAATCCACTAATCGCCCAGGTGTTATGGGAATCCGTTGGCCGGCTCTCCATCACGGATTTAACGAGCCCGGAAACTCGTGAGCAGCTGGATGCCGCCATGGAACAGGCGTTGACAATCTCCATGCGCCGCTATGGTATTCGTTTTGTTGCCGTCCAGCTGGTTCATCTCTACCACCCGGAATACGACGAACACCGCAAGGAAAAAGGGCAAATCTGGTTACAGACACAAAACCTGGAAAACACTGAACAGCAACAGGAAGTTGCCAGCCAGGAACGGTTGCTGGAATTAAAGCAGCACGAGAAAGACCATGAGCTGGATGTCCTGGAAGCCCACCTGGATGTTGATCGTGAGGAATCGGACCTGCAGGTTTCCAAGCGACGCATTGGAGTCCGGACCGAGATGCTGGCTGCTTTACGGTCCAAGCATGGAGACACGATTGATCACAAGGACCAGATGGCAGCTCTCCTGCAGGAATCCAACAAGGACAAGCTGGTACGCCAGGAAGAAATGGATGAGCTGACCTCGCTGTACGAACAGAACCAGGACGACCGGGATTCCGCTCGCCAACTGGTGATCAACAAGTTAATTGCCGAGCGAGACTTCGAACTGGCCGAGTTACGTGAAGCCCTGGATCACCAGGTGAGACTCAAGCGGCTCGACCAGGAAATCGAACTGGCCGGGCAGACGGACGTCAAGGATAACCTCGCCTGGCAGCAGGAATGCGAACGCGCTCGGCAGGAGTCGGAAGAGCATCATCAACAACGTCTCGTGGCAATCACACAGGATCGTGAACAGCAACGCGAGCAGGCTATCAGCTACCGCGAGGAAGAATGGGAGGCACTGGTCCATCAAAAGCGGCTGGAGCAAATCAAGGTCGACGTCGAACTGGCTGAAATCGATCGAAAAAAACGAGTTCAGCTACTGGCTACTGAACTCCAATATGCGGAATTGGAAGCCAAGAAACATAACAGCGAAGTGGAAGCGGAAATTTCCAAGCGCGAGGACCTGGACCAGTTGGAACGGCTGCAAATGGTCCAGGACATGAATGCACAGACTGCTGAACGCGAGCAGCGGATGAAAATTGAACTTGAAAACCTGCAGGCAGACAGTGCTGCTGAACGCGAACTGAACCGCATCAACGCTCTCAGGGACCTGAGTTCCGAGGCACTGATTGCCACCGCTAACAGTGACAATGCGGCTCTACTGGCAGATCTGAAAAAGACCGAGGCAGCCACCACTGGACGGGTGGACAAGGCCGAGGCTGTTGCCGACGTGCTCAAGGAGGCCATGCAGTCACAAAAAGAAATCATGCAGACGGCAATGAGCCAGCCTGGCTCCAGCATGAATGCCGGGACTCCGCCGCCACCGGTTGCGAATCAATGGAGCATTTCGGTCAATGGACAGATACAAGGTCCTTATTCCGATGCCCAGATGCAACAGTATGTTGCTTCTGGACAGGTAACTGCCCAAACCAACGTCTGGAAACAAAGCATGGGGCAGCAATGGTTACCCGCCGCCCAGGTCCCGGAACTTTCTCATGTGTTTGCTTCCACGCCACCCCCTCCACCGCCAGCTTGAACCCGCAAGCTGATTTTCCCCTTGATCAACCGATACACCGCTAACTCCCAGGTAACGCTTCCATGGCTTCATCCAAGAAACAAATCAACAAACCCATCCCTACGCAAGATAATCAGGCGGTCTCGACCGGCAATACCGTTGCTCCATCCGGCGATGACCTGTTGACCACGCGTGAACTGATGGCATTCCTAAACCTCTCCCGTACCAAGGTCTGGGAACTGGTTCAGCAGGAACAGATGCCCGCCTTCAAGTTGGGTGGCGATTATCGTTATCGACGGTCGGAAATCGTCACCTGGCTGGAACGCTATCGTGTCAAC
>JAYGDH010000090.1:0-5344 GCA_046583055.1 Pirellulaceae bacterium
GGGTGATCCGTTCACGGTTCAAATCGTCCAGTTTCAGGTCGCTGAGGGTACGTGTTTTCTTGCCAAACAGGCTGCTGAGCAGTCCCATGGTCCAGTCCTTTCATAAGGCACTGTAAAAAAGCGTGGTTTCCTCTGGAAAAAGAAGTTCAATCGTTCCTTGAAACGGCCAGCCTATCCCAGTAAGATAGCGTTTTCAAGAATGATTTGTATAAATTTGAACAAATATGGAAAGGTTTGGATAGATGTTCGGAGACCTTTTTAAGTCAAAACGCCAACGTGAGCTGGGTCGTGAAATCGCCATGCAGCGAACGCTGACTTCCCATCGCCAACTGATCAAGAAGCTGGAAAAGCATGAGCACCAGTACATGGAAAAGGCGCTGCGAGCCAAGAAGCAGGGTGACCAGGGGAATTTCAAACAATTGTGCGGCATGGTGGCCCAGACCACCAACCAGCGTCGTGGTATTGAAAGCCAGTTACTCCGCTTTGAAACCATGATGCAGAAACGGGACCAGTTCCGGTCAATGAAGGAATTCGCCGGTGGGCTCAAGGCAATGGCACATTCGATTAGTGACGTGGTCAAGGAAGTGGATGCCGACCAGATGATTCGAGACGTGGAAACGTCACTGATGAACAACCAGCAAATGGAAGCCACGATGGACATGGTGCTGGATCGGATTTCAGAAAGCGGTTTGACTGAAAACGTTCCGGAAGGTGGGATCGCGGCCATCGACGTGGAACGGATCGTGGGAGAACAGGCCGCTGCCGAAGAAGCCAATGCCGGTGTGGACCGGGAAATCGAAGCTGGCCTGGAAGCGATTCAACGCGAGTTGACCGGGGAAAGTTAATGTCCTTGATCTACGATCGCTACCTGCACCATTTCGAAGCGGGCCAGCAGGCATTGCAGGATGGTCGCCATGCAGATGCGCGTCGTGAATTACTTCAGGCCAGTCGCTATATCCTGAGATTGGCAGAAGAAGGAGATGATCCGGCCATGCAACGCGCGCGGAAACGCAAGGGATTGCAACTGCTGGAACTGGCACAGTCGATCTCGGCAGAGTCTCGCACTACCGGGTCGCTGGCAGAACCAAGCCTGGAACGTCCGGCAGAGGAACCGCAGGACAGTCGCTGGGAACAGGTTGACAATCCGGGCGTGAACTTTGATGAAATTGCCGGGCTCCAGGAAATCAAGGACCTGATCCGCCAGCGCGTGATTTATCCCTTCCAGAATCCAGAACTGGCCGCTGAATATGGCCGCCGTCCAGGGGGTGGTGTCCTCATGTACGGTCCACCTGGTACGGGTAAAACCATGATGGCCAAGGGGATTGCAACCGAATTAAAGGCACCGTTCTACAATGTCTTGTGCAGTGACATCATGAGCAAGTGGGTTGGTGATTCAGAACAAAACCTGAAAGAACTTATGGAAGCAGCGCGGGCCCATCCCGTGGCAGTGATTTTCCTGGATGAAACGGAGGCCCTGATTGGTAAGCGGGGTGGTCAGTCCACGGTGATGAACCGCCTGATCCCCGAAGTCCTCGCCCAGATCGATGGTCTGTCCAGCGGGGAGGGTGGCCTGCTGTTGCTGGGTGCTACCAATCGGCCCTGGGACCTCGATCCAGCCGCTTTGCGGCATGGACGCTTTGGCGAACATATCTACATCGGTTTGCCGGATCAGCCGGCGCGCCGGAAAATTATAGAAATAGCATTGGACGGAATACCGCTGGCCGACGATATTGAACTAGATCGTATTGCGGAGCAAACAGCTGGTTTCAGTGGTGCGGATCTCAAGGGATTGGCAGAGCGAATCATTGACCCGGCTTACGCGTCAGCGATGGAGACCGGCCAACGGGTAACCGTGACCGTGGAACATGTCCAGCAGGCATTGGGCAGGAGCCGCCCGTCGGTCAGCGAAAAAGAATTGCAGCGGTATGCCAGGTTCCGTGATGACGGGGAGTAATGGTTCGTTCCAGGAGAGAAGCGTGGGAGTATCGAGATGAGAATAATCCGACAATTCTTTAAATTGATCTGGTACTTCAGCCTGTTGATCCAGGTTCTGCTGGTGGTCGTCTACTTTCGTTTTTACCGCCAGGTGAATGAACCCGAGGTTTCGGTGCCGCCAAAGCTGGACCGTGCGATTCGTGAAACCGTGGAGCAGTTGCCCGCGCAATTGCCTCGTCCTGATATTGCCCAGAAACCCCTGCTGGTGTTGCCCTTGGTGGGTGACCGACAGGAGCTGTTAACCACTGCGCTGCGCAAGGTGATTGATGATGAGGCCCAGTACCGAACGGTCGACCGATCGACACTCGATCAACTATTGGCCCGGGTAGGTTTACAGGACCGTGTCGTGGTGGATGTTGAAAAGGCAATCCAACTGGGAAAGGCTGCGGAAGCAGAAGTCGTCATCATGGGGCGCGTGACAGAAATGTCGATGACGGAAACGAAATCCGTGGTCGATTTCACGGCCCAGGCCTACCAGGTCTCGGATGCCACGCCACTTTTCAAGACGGAACGCTTCACGAATATCCTTCCGGAACCGGAGCCAACTGCTACCGTGGCGACGGGTCCGCCGCTGGATCTTTGGTTCCTGTTGGGGCTGGGTTGTTTTTGCCTGTTCTGGCCCATCCTGCAGGTACCGGTCATCCAGCAGGTCGTGGCCCGTGAAAGCAATGGTCTGACAGGGCTGGCCCTGGTCGGCCTGGTAGCCGTACCGCTCGCCCTCAGCTGGTACGTGGTGATGGGCGATTCCACCAGCGTCTTGCGCATCGTGCTGCTGATCGTGTTCAGAGTGGTGGCTGCGCTCTGGTGCACGTTCGTGATGAACCAGGTGGCTGCAGAACAGACTGTCTAGCCTAGCGAAATTTCAGCGACAGGATGCGATGGTGCCCGGTGTCGACGATAAAGATCGTTCCATCTGCGTGAACACAGACCCCGTGTGGTTTGCTTAAACCGCGGTTTGGTTTGTTGGCGCCTTTACCCATCAGGATGCTGACCTGTTGTTGCACCACATCATACTTCAGGATCCGACGATTGGCCTCGTCGGCGATGATCACGTGGTTCTCGCCGTCAATGGCCAGGTGTTTGGGTGACCCCAGCTGGGTTTCCAGGGCTGCTCCCACGGCGGTACCTGGTTCACCGGTGCCGACAACTGTTTTGATTTTTCCATTGGCGTCCACGACGCGCAGCGCGTGACCACTACGCTCGAGGATGTAGACATTGTTCTTGGCATCCACGGCAACCGCGCGGGGATCGACCAGGGGACTTTCCGTGGCCTCGCTGCCGTCCTCTGGCAAACCCTTTTTCCCGTTGCCCGCGACCGTTGTGACGACCTGGGTTGCCAGGTCTATCACGCGGATGCGACGGTTCTTCAAATCCGCGAGATAGAGCTTGTCATAGGCAGGATTGAGTGACACGCACATGATGAAGTTAAACGTTGCCTTGGTGGCAGGTCCCCCGTCTCCGCTGAACCCCGGCTTGCCCGTACCGGCAACCGTGCTGATATTTCCGGTCTTGGCATCAATCTTTCGTACGCAGTGGTTCCAGGAGTCTGCGATGTAGAGGTCGCCTCCAGGGGTCACGGCAATGTTATGCATACCATTGAACGTGGCCTTGGCCGCTGGACCACCATCTCCCTGGTAGGTCTTGCTGCCGTCACCGGCCAGCGTTGTAAACTTATCTGCCGTATCCAGCTTGTGAACACGTCCACCACCCAGTTCCACGACGTACATGTTTCCAGCCGCATCGAAATCGACACCGAAGGGCGTATTCAACTGGCCGGGCTCCGGATTCTTATTCTCCACCCTCGATTCGCCAATCACCACGCGCGTACGGGCCTTTTGAGCTTCTACCGAGGTGATGCTGAGGCCCAGTAGGATCACGACAGAGGCCAGGGTGCGCAGGCGAGACATGGAGGAATCCTCGTGTGAAAAGATGTGCAAAAAGAATCGTTGGGCGGGTCCGGTTAACGGCCCAGTAGCTTGAAGAGATTGGGAATCGGCAGGGAACTGGCTTCCAGGTCCCAGGCCGTAACCCACAGGTGAGACTTGAGCTTGAGGCCGTACTCCAATCGCAGTCGTTTCTCAAAGTCAGGCATGTGGGCGGCCCCGTAAAAAATACCAATACGCTTGTGCCCCTTTACCATTTCTTTTTGAAAGACCTTCAGGGCTGCCTTGTTACGGTCTGTGACAAGGATGGTATTGAGTGTGGATCCCAGTCCATCCGCGACTTCCTCGGTATCGAACTGCTCGGCCATCACCCGTTTTAGTTTTTTTCCGGCCTGGGGATCGAGCAACAGGGACAGCGGATCGATCTCTGGCAGGGACTTCTTGCTTGTCGTGGCCGGCTTCTGTGACTGAACATTTTGACTGCGAATAAAATCGGCGGCAATGCCCAGGGCCAGTGTCAGTCCGTCATCCCCACGTTTCTTCATGGCCTCGGCCATTTGTTCCGGGGAGAGATCCGCATGTACAAAGTTCTTCCTGGTGTAATCGATTTGTTCCAGTTGCAGTTCCAGGCCCAGCACCGACTTCATCATCGTCTGGATCATGGCCAGTGGATTGGTGGACTCGGTGCGTCCCCCTTTCGGAATGACAGTTCCCTCGGGCGCGACCAGTTCATACAGGAGCACGTCATAATTTTCGAATAGCTTGTTTAGCTTCTGGTAGTAGAGGCGATCACCGATGTGAACCGCACCGATCAGGTCGACGGTCAATTCATTGTCGCCCGTTACCGGTACGTAACGAACGACAGCAGTTTGCAACGCTTCGGGTTCACCGCTCTTGGTTCGCTTTACCTGGATGAAACGAGTTTTCTTCGGTTTCACGAAGGCGCTCGAAGCTGGTTTGGCCGCCTTGCTCCCCTTGCCCGTGGAGGTTTGCTGAGCAACGACTGGTAGCTGGCTGCCAGCAATTAAAGCGGTGAGTAACAGGGTCATCCAACGAGAGGCTGGCAGGGTGAAGAGGGCCATGAAAGTTACTCCTGTGCACGGGTGATGAATGCCTGGTCAAGGATGGCTATTTTATCAGGATCCCACTGTGGGAACGAGGCGCTGCAGGAGCTCAAGCGAGCTAACCCAAGTCAGTTGCATTGTTTGCGAGAGATAAAAAAGTAGGGCACCCCACGTGACCAACGCTCTAAATGGGTGGTATCGAGGCAATCGGCGGTCATGATGGGCGGTCCGATTCCCGGGTTACTCACGCCCGTTCCATCCTTAAGCAGCGTCGGGTAAGCGAAACCGAGTTGAAGGCAGTGGCCGAAGGACCTACCATGTGGTGCGCAAATCGGACCGGCACCAACGACGGGCACATGGAATCAAGGAAACGCTGATGGATGATCCTCGCTACCAGGACAT
>JAYGDH010000213.1:0-3253 GCA_046583055.1 Pirellulaceae bacterium
ACTCGTGGGCACGCCCGGCGCCAACGAGTACCAGGAGTCCGATCCCGATGACCCAAGCCCCCCTGAAATGCTTTGGGAGAAAATTGGGGCGGCCTACATGTTCACGATCGACCCGGGATTCCACACGGTTTCGGTCACGGCCGGCAGCCAGACCACGCACGATTTCGGCAGCAAACACCTGCCCGCCACGATCGAAGGGAACATCTACCAGGACCTCGACCTGGACGGACTACATGACGTCCATGAAACCGTCCCGGAAGGAACCTGGACGGTCTTCATCGACCAAAACGGCAACAAATCGAAGGATCCTACGGAACCGGCTACCATCGCGGCCGCCGATGGTTCCTACCAGTTCACCGACCTGGAGCCTTACACGGCCTACACCCTCTACCAGGTTCCCAGGGAGGAGACACACCTGCAAACTGCTCCCCGTCCCCCCACCGGCACCTTCCTGGTCAACCCGCTGGTTCAGGCCCATACGAACAACCCCCTGGCCAAACAACTGTCGGACCTGGCCTCGGCTGGCAACGACAACTTCTACTTCACCGGCCTCGACGAACATGGCCGCGGATTCAATTCCCAGGAACTTTTCCAGTACGACGCTGCCAGCCAGACACTGAGCGTTCTGGCAGCCGTCAACCAACCGGCAGGACTGGTCGCCGACGATACCCATGTTTACTGGCTGGACCGCGACCAGGATGGCAACTCCGTCATCATGCGCCGGGGCCCCGACGATATCAGCAACGAGGTGCTGTACCCACGCACCGAGAGCGACACCCAATTGATCAACCCGGTAGACATGGTCCTTGTCGGGTCCGATCCCCTGGGGACGCGCTTGGCCGTTCTCGACGGAGATGGCGGACGCATCTGGGATGTCCTGGTGGGCACACTTTCCAATACCATCACGCCACTGGGCCCGCTCCGGTACCTGGCCGGTGCCCAGCGGCAGCATCGCTCGCTCCTGCACCTGGAGGGAGACGTCTTGTACGTGGCCGACCCCGGCCTGGCGAACCTCGAGGACATACCTGCCGGCATCGCCGCCCTGCCACTGGCCGGCGGTTCCTGGACCACGCTCTACAGTGGCTCCCTGGCCGAGGATGTTCGCGGCCTCACCGGTGCATACCAAACGCTGGTCTATTCCCGTGGCAACGAGGTCTATTACCTGCAGCTCGACGATAATCCTCCGACGCCGGCCCTGATGCTTTCGGATCCCCGTTTCGGCCACGTGGGCAACCTGCTGATCCATGGCGAGCAAGTCTTTGCCGTCGATACGACGGCCCGCGACCAGGCCGTTGCCTGGGCGATTTCCTGGGAAAGCCTGGTCACCGCGACGGAGGACCGTTTTGGCTGGAACGTTACCCCGGTCGCCGGCGAAACCGTGCAGGGGATCGATTTTGGCAACGTCGACTACGATACGGCCGACGGCGCCAGCGCTGGCGCGTCGACTATTTCCGGTCGTATTTACCGGGATACCAATGGTAACCGCCTGTTCGATGCCGGCGAAAGTGGCCTGGCCGGCATCACCGTCTTCCTGGATCAGAACAATAATTCCCTGCAGGACGATAACGAACCATCAACACTGACCATGGCTGACAACGCAGAAACCACCGACCAGGATGAAGCAGGTATCTATGTTTTCAGTGGCCTGACCGCCGGTACGTACAGCGTGACTGTCGTGCCACCGGCCTCGCTGCAACAGATCGGACCGCTGGAAACCGAGTTCGCCATCTCGTCCCTCCAGGTACTGGATGGCCCACGCGCCTCTGCCTCCGGTGACTTCAACGGAGATGGCATGGTTGACCTGGTCGTCGGCAGTGGCATCTCGAACCAACTCGAAGTTTTCCTCAACGCGGACAACGGGGATTTTGCTGACCCTGTCCCTTACACCACCGGTCACGGCCCCTCCGACATCGCCGTCGCCGACCTGGATAACGACGGCCACCTGGACCTGGTCACAGCGAACATTAACTCGGCCACCGTCTCCCTGCTGGCCGGAAATGGGGACGGCACATTCAACACGGCACAAACCCTGGTGGTCGGTTCCATGCCGACCGGGGTTCAGATCGCCGACGTGAACCAGGATGGTTACCTCGACATCCTGGTCAGCAACGAGATGAGTGATTCTGTCTCCGTGCTACGTGGCAAGGAAGGTGGTGGCTTCGAGACCAAGACGGATTTCCCCGCCGGTGACGCACCCCAGGGACTGGTCCTGCTGGATTTCAACAACGATGGTTACCTGGACCTGGCGGTCCCGAATTTCGATGACAACCAGGTCACCCTGCTGACCAACGACGGGACCGGTACTTACGCCACCACTTCTCACTCGAGCGTGGGCCAGGGTCCCTTCGCCATCAGCGCGGGCGATCTGAACGGCGATGGTCACACGGACATGGTCGTTGCCAACGTCCTGGACGATGAAGTCTCCCTGCTGCTGGCCAATGGTTCTGGAGGCTTTGGAACAGCTATCGCCATCTCTGCCGGGATCGGTTCGACTGGCACCGCCCTGGTCGACGTGGACCACGATGGTGACCTGGATATCGCGGTCAGCAATTTCAGCTCGACGAACGTGTCGGTTTTGATCAACCACGGAAATGCCACCTTCCAGACCCCGGTCAGTTACGGCGTGGGAGCTTTCTTCTACGCCCTGCCCTTCGATGTCATTGCCGATGACCTGAACAACGACGGCAACCAGGACTTCGTGGTTACCAACAGCACCGAGAACGAGCTGACGCTGCTTACCAACCAACTAGGACCAGCGCCGGTCATGGTGGCGGTAACCGGCGTTGACATCGTCGACGGACAGGATGTGCAATTGCACACGGCACTGGCACCGACCATTGGCCCGCTCGGCGATATCGAGGTGAACGAGAACAGCGCACCGCTGGCCATTGCCCTGCGTGGCATGACGGCCGGCCTTGGTGAAACCCAGCCGATGAAGGTGGAAGTTTCCATCGTCGACGGAACGCTGGTCAGCCAACTCACGGTCGACTACACCAGCCCGAACAGCCTGGGCACGCTCACCATCAAACCAGCCAGTGAGAAATTCGGCTCGTCAGTCGTGACGATCACCGTCACCGATGGTGGCCCCGATAACGACCTGGAGACCAATGACGATAACATGTACACGACTGAGTCCTTCAACTACACCCTCCTGGAGGTCAACGATCCACCCACGATCGCCAGCATTCCCGATCCCGCGGCCATCGCTGAAGATGCCGACGAGCAAACCATAGACCTCAGCGGTATCACTTCC
>JAYGDH010000222.1:0-1696 GCA_046583055.1 Pirellulaceae bacterium
CCAGCAGCGAAACCAGCAGCGAGCCCAGCAGCGAAACGGAAGAGACCACCGAGTAGAGGACCTGTGCCTCGATCGTGGTCAGTGGTTGTCTTGTCAGCGAGATGACTGCCGTAGGCATGCTCCCCTGCCCTTCGTGCTGACGATATGCAGGCACGCGTTTCGAGGCGGTTGGTAACGAACCAGCAGAATAGAAGGATAGAATTCAAATGATCTTTGCATTTATTGGTATGGGACCGATGGAGATGATGGTCATCGGGGCTATTGCCGTCATCCTGTTCGGATCCAAGCTGCCGGAAGTGGCACGCTCGGTCGGAAAGAGCTACCGGGAATTTCGCAGTGGATTGAATGATTTTCAGTCGCATACCCAGGTACCGGAATACCCGGTGAACGACGCCTATTCCTCCTCCACGACGACGGATGAAGACGACGAGTACGAGGAGGCCACCGCACCCCGATTCTCGCCACCCCCCACAGACTCCGGAGATGAAGGGAAGGTGGAATCCGAGGCCGGCTCCGCGCAGGAACCGGTTGCCCAGGATAGTGGGGAAAGTGAAGAAGCCGATTGAACCCCCCCACCGGCGGCTTGAAGCGAATTGGGAAGGGAGTACATTAGGAGAAGGTCACCGGCAGCGGTGGCCGGGATTTTTCGGGCATATAGCTCAGCTGGTTAGAGCACTGTGTTCACATCGCAGGGGTCGCAGGTTCGAATCCTGCTATGCCCACTTGAGAGCCCCTGGTTGCGGGGGCTTTTTTTCTGCCGTTAACCGGGATACTTGGAGGAAAGCGTCATGGCCTGCCATCAATGGGTTGATTCTAAGTTTCTGGCCCTGGCAATCTTTCTGGGAACGCTGCTGACACAGGGTACGCTGCAGGCCGCCGAGCCGGCCAGGAAACCCCGCTTTGATCCGGTTCTCAAGAATATCGAGGGCTGGCAGGTCGACGTTGATCCGGCCCTGCTCGAGGGAAAGCATCGCAAGGAAGGTGCAATCGCCCTGCAGATGCTGGCCAATCACTTGCAGCGGATCAAGGTCCTCGTCCCCCAGCCTCAACTGGGCAAGATGCAGACCGTCGGGATTTGGATCGAGCGGGCCCACCCCGTCCTGGGGAACATGCAGTACCATCCTGGTGCTCGCTGGTTGAAGGATCATGGACATGATCCGCGCCTGGTCAAGAAAGTTCATATCACTCATGCCAGCGCACTGCTCAGTCGCCAGCAGATGCTAAAACATCCAGCCGTCATCCTGCACGAACTGGCCCACGGCTACCACGACCAGATCCTCGGTTTCGACGATCCGGACGTGAAGAAAGCGTACGACCGGGCGATGGCGGCGGGCAAGTACCAGGAAGTGTTGCTCTACACGGGGCGCGTGGTCAAGCACTATGGGACGACTAACCACAAGGAATACTTTGCCGAGGCGACCGAGGCTTACTTTTATCGCAACGATTTCTATCCCTTCGTGGCGGCCGAGTTAAAGCAATATGATCCGTATTGCTACGACCTGTTCGTGAAGATCTGGGGCAAGCTGTAGTGGCGGTCGGGCAGATAGTTGGCCGGCAGCTGGCAAGAAAAGCGACTGCCTGGTCAGCCTCCTTCCAGCCATGGAGAAGGGGGCCTTCCAGGCAATCGCACTGGTAATGGTGAGGGCATTCGTAAGAGGCAGTCTGCCCGTCACCACTACTTCTTCAACTTTTTCAA
>JAYGDH010000285.1:0-2788 GCA_046583055.1 Pirellulaceae bacterium
CACGAACTCCATCTGCGGCCCCAGTCGCGCGGTCATCATGTCAGGCAAGCATAGCCACAAGAACGGCTTCATGAATAACGGAAATTCCTTCGACTGGAATCAACAGATTTTCCCTAAATTATTACAGCAGGTAGGCTACACCACCGCTATCTATGGGAAGTCGCACCTCAAGGGCAAACCGCAAGGATTCGACGACTGGAAGGTGCTCCCGGGACAGGGGCTGTACTATAACCCCGACATGATCACACCGGAGGGACGCCAGCGTATCGATGGACACTGCACTGACATCGTCACCGACCTGGCGGTCGAATGGCTCGAGAAGGGCCGCGATGGTGACAAGCCGTTCATGCTCATGGTCCAACACAAGGCACCTCATCGGAACTGGATGCCCGCTCCTCGCCACCTGGACCTCTACGATGACATCGACATCCCCGAACCCAACACGCTGTTTGACAAGTGGCACGACAATGCGCCTCCCGCGCGCTACCAGGAACTGGAAATTGATCGGCACATGCATCTGAATTTCGATCTATTTGTCGACTTGCATGCTGGCTTCGACGGGGATGCCATCAAGGGACGCTATGACAAATCCGCCTGGCGTAATATGCAAAGGATGACCGAGCAGCAACTCGCCACCTGGCGAGCCGCCTACGGCCCCAGGGACAAGGCCTTTCACGCGAGCAAGCTGACTGCCGACAGCCTCGTGCGATGGAAGTTCCAGCGCTACGCCAAGAATTACCTGCGCTGCATCAAGGGGGTGGACGAGAGCGTGGGCCGCCTCATGGAGACGCTCAAGCAACTCAAGCTTGATGACAACACCATCGTTATCTACTCCTCGGACCAGGGTTTCTATGTGGGTGATCATGGCTGGTACGACAAGCGTTGGATGTACGACGAATCCTTGAAGATGCCCTTCATCATCAAGTGGCCCAACACCATCAAACCCGGTTCCCGCAACACGACGCACCTCGTCCAGAACCTTGACTATGCCGAGACCTTCCTCGAGATGGCCGGCGCACCGGTGCCAGCAGACATGCAGGGCCAGTCCCTGGTCCCGCTACTGCGGGGTGAAGCACCGGATACCTGGCGAAAAAGTATTTACTACCATTACTACGAGTATCCCAGCGTCCATATGGTCCCGCGTCACTATGGTGTCCGCACGGCAACGCACAAGCTCATCCGGTTTTACCAGTTCGATGAATGGGAGTTCTATGATCTCCAAAAGGACCCGGATGAGTTGACCAATCAATACAACAATCCAGCCTACTCCACACAGATCGCGGAACTTAAACGCGAACTGACGCGTCTTCGCAAGCACTACGAGGACGACAGTGACGTGGCCGTCAAATCCAAGCAGTGGCAGGCCGAAATGCGTGGCGGTTCCGCGGACAAATAGCTCGCACGTCGTTCCAGCAAATCTCCTTGCCAGCCGGCTATCGCGACCATCCGGCCCCTGTTTCGGTGTGTAAACTTCCCCCTGTTTTACACTCGACCGAGACCTTCCCGATGTGGGATAATACCGGCTTCGGGCGGGGGGCGACAAGCCACCGTCGCACCTTTAGATCCCCTGCGGCCCGGCATTGCCCGGCCGCGCCACACCCGGTTGGCAAAGGAGTCCTTCATGACTTTATCGATCTCTATTATTAGCTGCATCTTTGTCTGGTTATTGACACTATCTGCCGCGCTGGCGTTGTTCCTGGTCAAACCGGACGATGAAAACCGCTATGGTTGCCACCGTTGGGTTCGGCGCGAAGATCTTTTACGGCATGGACTTTCTCGGTGGCTTCTATTTTGCCCTGGTGATCTTCGGGATTTTCTCCCTGTTGCTGAAATTCGGTCCGTACCTGGTACTAGGACTGCCAGTTTCAATCTTTTAATATGCGAAGCGTTGCTCCTTATCGAACAACGTTCACCCCAACGCGGTTAGCCTCACCATGAGTCAAGACAACGAAGATACCGGTCGCACCGACGATTCCTTCACGGGCTTGCCAACAGGCGACTTTGATTACGCAACCTATCACGCGGGCAAAAAGAAGCGGCGTCTGCGCGACCGCAAGCTCTGGTTGATGGCGCTCGGCGGCCTTACGGTCTATATCCTGATCGAGGTTTTTATCACGAAAGGAAAACTGACTGAGGCACTCCGGCCAAGCTATTTTAGGCCAATATGATCTCGTCGATGCCAGCCGGATCTTAGCCAAAGAGTTCCATGATCGGCTTACCGGTGGTCAACGGCCGGGAAATTCCGGTATTATTTTGCGGCTCATTAAGCGGGATATCCAGAGCGTGATAAACCGTGGCTGCGAATTCCTCGGGCCGCACCGGGTTGGTCGTCACGTAGCCCGCGTTCCGATCCGTCTTCCCATAAACGTGCCCGCCGCCAATACCTGCACCCGCCATGATCGATGAGAAACAACGCGGCCAGTGCTGCCTGCCGGGCGGCGACTGGGTAAGGACCTTTGGCGTACGACCGAACTCGCCGGTCACGACCACGAGTGTATCGTCCATCATGCCGCGCTCTTTCAGGTCCGTGAAGAGTCCCGAAAGTGCCTGGTCCAGTCGTGGCAGGCAGAAGCCCATCCCATACGAGCCGGTCCCAAATGCGTTACCCATTCCCATGTTTCCGCCGTGCATATCCCAACTGCTGCTGGGTGGACCCTTGGTGTCGTGCGGCGCCTGTCCCGTCCAACCATTCACCGTCACGAAACGCACTCCCGATTCAACCATGCGACGCGCCAGCAGCAGGTTTTGCCCCAGCGGATGTCGTCCGTATCGATCGCGCAGCTTGGTC
>JAYGDH010000295.1:0-10787 GCA_046583055.1 Pirellulaceae bacterium
GGAAGAGGTTGCGCCGGAAGCGGTGCCAGAGCCAGCCCCGGAAGAGGTTCCGCCGGACGCCGTGGAAGAAACGGTGAAAGTGGTTGAGCCACCCGTGGCATCACCACGATCCGCGGAGCGTCCTTCCCCCGTGTCGATCCCACCTGTTTTCTCCGAAGATCGCAATGCCTTGCTGGATGCCACGGGGCCGGTCACAAGCCATCAATTGATTCAGTTCTTGACGGGTGCCCTGCAGTTCCAGCAGAGCCAGGTAACGGCGATCGTGGATGGATTATGGGATTATATTCTCCAGCCGGGGCATTACCGGGGCAGGAATCGAAACTGGGTTCTTCCTCATTTCGGGACCTTTTCCCTGGCTTACGAGGCGGGGCAGGCCAGCCTGCGGTTTCGTTCCCGTCCCCGGAAAGAACTGCGCGGGCAACAGGCCAATCACTGGAACCAGGTGGCCTCGGATCGTTGGATTCGATATTACCAGGGGCAGTCCGATGCCGCAGACGTGAAGGACCTGTCGGTCAAACGTCGTATTAGTATTTGGGTCGCAGAGCAGACCGACCTGCCGTTACGGACAGTGCATCGCGTTATCTGGGAACTCATGAATATCGTCCGTGACATCATGGCCGAGGGCAGTCGGGCGATTCGCTGGGCAATGCGGGGTGAAATGTATTGCCATGACAAGGCTGACAACGAGCCAGATCCCTCGGCAGACTACTACGTGTTTCGAACCTATGAACGATTACGTCATCGATTGCCTCAGCAGGCTGTGCCAGCCAGCACGTCACCTGCCGCCGTGGTTTCCGCCCGGTTAGCGTCAGCATCATCAGCCACGCTTGCGGCCGTTACCGGTTGGCTCAAGCCAAAACGGCGTTTCACGGGGCCGGGAGTGTTGCGTGGTCCTGGTGGCGTGGGTGGCTCGACAACGGCGGATCCTTCCATCTGGTTCAGTTGGAAATTATGGCTGGTCCCCTGGCTGTTCGTGATTTTCCTGAATTTCTTGTCCTGGAATGTCCCGTACGAAAATTACTCGTCACTGCGGCTCCAGATACTGGCTGCCACGGTTGGCTTACCCCTGGCTCTCAGCATCATCTTTCATGTCATGGGGTCAGTCCTACTGACATTGACCGGTCAGTCAACCGACCACTTGCCGCGTTGGACGTGGCGTTTTTTCGTGGTGATAAGCGTGCTCAGTGGGGGGGTTGGATTCGTCGTGGTCCTGGCCCAGTGGCTGGTTCTCCGCTGGAGTGCTGGAGGTTTCTTGTAACGGAATATTCGTTAGGCTCCGGTTCATCTGCCTATTCCAGTTCGGTGATAGTACCACTGAGAATCGGCGTCAAGCCGGTCTCGGTCATCAGGACCAGGGCGCCATGCTGGTCGATTCCCTGGCACACCCCGGTGACCTGGCGGTTCTCCGTGGAGACTTCTAACTTGCGACCGGTCAACTGGCAACGCTGCTGCCAGTCGGTTAACAGGGTCGTGTCATTGCAGGTCAGCCGATGCAATTGCAGTTCCAGTTGTTGCAGGGTGCGGATCAGCACATCGTCCAGGGAGAATTCCTTGCCGGTTGCATCGAGTAGTGAGGTGGCCGTGGATCGCAAGGAACCGGGAGCCTCCCGGAAGGAGCAGTTGACATTGATTCCGATCCCGATAACCAGCCAGCCTGCGGTTCCTTCCAGCAGGACGCCACTGAGCTTGCGATGATCCAGGAACACATCGTTAGGCCACTTCAGCGTGAGGGCAGGAGATTCCAGCAATTCACCCAGTGCCAGGCAGAGCGCCAGTCCCGTGGTGAGTGACGCCCTGGGCCAGTCACGCGGTTCGATTTCCAGGTCGGATGGATTGATGACCAGGGAAAAAGTCAGGGAGCCCGCGGCTGACCACCACTGGTGGGATCCGCGACCACGCCCAGCAGTTTGTTTCGCTGCCAGGATGAGCAGCGGTGTGACGAGATTCTCTTGCTGGCAGGCGGCCAGGGCTGTCGTATTGGTAGAATCGACTGATTCGTGGTATTGCACCTGTTGGACCAGGGTCTCGGCCACGACTCGTTCCAGGTCGAATGTGGCGACAGGGTGAGGGGACACGGAGTCGAGTTCCTTGCGTGATTACGTGTCAAAAACTCTCGCCGTGGACATTGATTGGTCGTTGGCGAGGGCGTGTTGCAGCGGAGGGCAAGGGACTCGAACCCTCAACCCCTTGCGGGGCGCCTGATTTCGAATCAGGTTGCTAGCCAATTCGCATACCCTCCGGAATTCCCCTCATATTTACTTTGCCAGCAGTTGCGAGGCAAGAGATATTATGGGGGCTGTTTGGCAAGTTCTTGTTTGCTCGGGCCAGGCCGAGAAAACCGAATATCCCGTATCTTTGCCAGTTGCACAACGGGTGTAATCGATACGTTTGGCTGCTGCGGCGGTCAGGCAGCCTGGATTTATGGGAGGGTGACGCCTGCCGTAGCGGTTGTGGGGAATTCACCTGCTGGGTATGTCCGGGAAAAACGGCTGGGTTGATCAGGATTGGGTAGACGATATTTCAGAACAGTACGGGGCTCCCTTGGGTTCCGGGATCGGGCAAGGATGACAGATCTTTTGGTATCAGCGAGGAGAAGAGTAGCTTTGCATGAAGGGACCGGTAATGGCCCAAGATATCTTTCGAATCGTGACACGAGCATCCAACGGTAGCCTGCGGGTTCAGGATTACCCATCTTCAGAGGCGATGCTTGAATCTTACTCCCAGGTGGGAGTGGATGATTGCAGTACTGATTTGTCGCTGCGTGGTTTGCCGGTTATTCGTGGACTGGTCGGTCCCATGCCCGAGGGGAAGGAGATCGTTCGCTACGAGTCCCCGGAAGTATTCGAATCAATGACCAAGGAATGGATATTGGCGAAGATTCCTCCGCAGCGTCGCCGTCGTCGTTCCGAGATGAACACCTTGCGAGCCGCGGGTTAAGGTTGGTGTGAAATGGCGAGTGAACCGACCATTTTCAAGAAGATTATTGACGGTGAAATTCCAGCGGATATCATCTTCGAAGACGATTTGTGCCTGGCCTTTCGCGACATCAATCCGCAGGCCCCGACGCATGTCCTGGTAATTCCCAGGAAAGAAATTGTTTCCCTTGACTCTCTTGCCGACGAGGACCAATCGCTGGTCGGCCATCTTTACCTGGTCATTCGGAACCTGGCGAGAGAACTGGGCCTGGCCAACGGTTATCGCGTGATCGTGAATTCTGGCAGTGATGGCGGCCAGACCGTGGATCACCTGCATTTTCACCTGCTGGGTGGCCGTTCGCTGCAATGGCCTCCGGGATAACGGGTTGGGCGGATGATTCTTTTCAGCCTAGAAGGGAAAGACCCTCTTGGGAATCCAGTCCTTGACCCTGTCGAACATGGATGGGTTAGGTTTGGGTGTTAGTGCGTCAGGTTGTGTTGGCTTTGGTTCAACCGGTTTCGGTGTGGAGGCCTTGCCTGGAGCCTTGGCGACCCGGGGTTGGTTCAACGGGACGTGTTTAACGAGGAACTGTGCCCAGTAACTGGTCAGGAACCTCTCGACGTCTGCGACCTTGAGTTCACTACGCTGGTTGTAGGCCAGGGCGATATGCTTGAGAAGCTCGCGTTTCTCTGATTCCTGGAACCAGAGGTCGTATACCTTGACGTTGTCAATCCAGACCTCGCCCTCGGACATGAGGTCGAATCCCACCCGCAGCTCTGTCAGTCCCCGGGAGGGAAGGTCATCGATCAGTAGCAGGAATTCGGTCCATTTTTCACGGATCGGTTTGACTGCACCGCGCTGCCCTGGCTCGTTCTTGCCAATGGTCTTGGGGCGATAATAGACTTCGCCGAACTGGCGTCCCTCGATGGCCAGCCGCAGGGCGGGCTGTTTTGATTCGTCCTTGACTTTCAGCCAGACCGAGATGGCAATGCGGCCGGTCCGGGGTGGTGTAAAGGCCTGGCTGCGCACCCAGACGGCCTCTTCATCCTTGTCCGCTCGTTGCAGGTGCAGTGACTGACGACCGTCGAAAAGCACTTTCCGATCCAGCTTGACGGCCTGCTGGTGTTTGCGGCCATGAACCCACCCGGACAGGCGGCCCTTTTCCCGTGGCAGTTCAAAGCTGGCGTTGAAGAGCACATTCAGGGGCTTGGGCTTGTTTAATCCACTGACTCGATAATTCATCTCGTAGATTTCACGTCGCAGCTTTTCCAGGATTTCCTGCTTGTAACGAACATGAACATCCAGGATTTTTACCGAAGCGCTGGTGAACGAAGCGGCGACCAGGTCATATGGTTTGAGGTTCAAGGTCCAGGTCGTGGCATGGGTGGAACGTTGCAGGTTGGAGACGGCGTGGTGGCCAACGGGCATCACCAGGCACTGTTCGTTGGCATCCAGTTCCAGTTCGACCTGGACTGGCCAGGAACAGTCATTGACCAGGTAGATAAAGGTCTCGTTCCTGGTCTTGCGAGTACGAATGACCACCGGCTGGGTGGTTTGCTTACCGTTGCCGGGACGCACGGTGGTGAATTTACCCAGCGGCAGGTGTTGGAACGTGTTGAAAAGATCACGCAGGGAATCTTCCTGTCCGACCGGTAGCATCCAGCCTCCCAGCATCAGGGTCTGGATGTCCGAGGTGGCGAGCGCATGTACGAAGGGGCGTGTGCTGTCCGTGCCAGCTGCGGAAAAATGAGACACCAGCCAGGTTTGCGTGTTATCAGCGCCAAACGGGCTCTTCTGATCAAAATCGGGAAGCGACAGAGACTGGGGCTCATGGTAAAACAATTGCCCGCTATGCCGGTCATCGGCAAACATCTGGTCGACCTGCGGGGAAGTTTCCATGGCCAGGTTAACAGCCTGGGCAGGCAGGGAAGTGACCGGTGCGAGGCGTTGGGGGCGGACCAGTACCAGGTGTTCCGAGTCACCGAAACGACGATGGTCGATGCCCATTTCCAGGAACACATCCGCCAGCGAGTGTTGTTGAGGTAGCTTGGGTTGAAGCCGCTTGCGAACCCTGGAGCTGTTGACCAGGTCGCTGGTAACCAGGTAGAGGCGGCTGCCCGGCTTGCTGGCCTGCAGACGTTTGCCAGCCTCGTGGTAAAAGTCAGCCAGGATCTGTCCACGCCAGGCGAGCCATTGCTGGCGGTGAGATCCACTGAGGTAGGCAATACGTTCCTTGCGTGACATGTTTTTTTCGGCTGCCGCCGCATCGGTTTGCTTGAGGAAACGTTCAAAGGTATGCGCGTCAACTCCCCACAGCGGGCCCGGTAACTGGGAATAACTTTCGGAGCTCATCTGGATGGCAAAGCCACCAAAAGAAGGGTGATGGCGATACCGTTTGACCAGTTCATCCAGTACCCGGTGCATTTGCTGCTGGACACGTGGATCTACCGGGTTGTAGTACGGAGCCATGCCCCGCCGAGTGCCCTGGGAATCAACCCAGCTCGTGTCGTTAGTATCGGTTAACTCGATCCCAACCGCTTCTTCAGGATCCCCACGCAACTGTGATTCCAGCCCCGGCAAGGGGCTGGAGAACTGGATCGCGGGAATCAAGGTTAGACCTCGTTGGTCAAACTTGCGCAGCAACATTTCCAGTACGTCCTTGCGAATCGGATCCTGTCCCGTGGTGAAAAAGATCCCACTGTCGTACTTGGGAGTTCCTTGAATCTGCCTGGAAGGATAGAGAGTGGCGCCTTCACACATGACGGTGATCACCGCTGCATTGTAGCCAGCAAAATGCAGGTAACGGGTTAAACGGTCACCCCCCTCGTAGAAGGTGACCCAGTCGTCCAGGCTGCTGCGAGTGATCGGATCGATTCCTTCGCGAGCACCAAAATTTTCGGGAAACAGGGGCTTGTCAAAATAGGCCGTTACCAGCCGCTGTGAAGGTCGCCGCGAGATCGTGGTGGCTTTCGGCAGTGTACGAGTCCCCTGTAGGATGCGCAGCTTGCCAAAGGAGGCCGCTTGATCGCGGTGACGATTTACCAGCAGGACCCAGGGTGTCTTGGTACGTGGCCAGAAAGGTAACCGGTGTACCCCCCGGGTCGATTCTGATGACACGCGGCTCGCGGAAACATCAATTCCCGAATCCAGGCCAATCGGAGCGACCTTGCCAGCCAGGTTGGGGTCAATAATGCTGATACTCAATGTCTGGGGAAGGTCCTTTCGGTAATCCAACTCCAGCAGATGTGGACGATCCAGTTCCTCGACAGGCAATGGATAAGCAACCCAGCCACCCGGTTCCAGCTGGGTCCAAGACTGACCGTTCTCCAGGACTACTTTTACCTTGCCGTTGTTGATCGGCCCATTTCCTATTCCAGGAAGAAGACTGAATTGACGCATTTGCCGAACCCGGTTCCACCAGGTTGGATTGGCTGGATCCATGGAAACAATGGGTTTCCAGTAAGAGTTTGCGGGATCCTCTTCCAGGCGTGGCGAAAAATCGGCCATGGGCGCTGGAGCTTCCGGCTGTGGTGCAATGACGACCAACTGCAAGGATCGCTCTAGAATCGGTTTGTTGGGAAGGAAGGAATCGGTCAGTGACTTTTCATGTAGCGTGATACGCAGATCATAGACACCCTCGTCATCAGGCATTTCAAAGGTCAAGGGGCCCAGCGGTGTGATCGATCCATCTTCCTGGACCTGCAGGTTATGCTTGCTTCGTGAAATAGTTTTTGTCGTTGCAGTGGCCTGAAAGTGAATCTCGCAACGCAGTGAGGTTCCTGCTTCCAATCCCAGTTGGTGGGGAACAATCGTAACGGGAAAACTCTCCTGGGGAGAAAAAACCAGTGAGTCCCGCTGGAATTTCAGTCGTAGCTTGTCACCCGGTGCTCTGTGAATCTGGAGTCGATTGCCCTGCTGGTCCAGCGTTGCGTTGGTAGTCTCATGGGCCAGGCTGGCCAACGGTATTTTCAAGGTCTGGGGATCCTGGTCAACATCTGTTGGCTTCAGGATGACCCGCAGGATGGTCGCACGAGGTGCACGCACGGCAATGTCGAGACCATGAAAAGTATTGGCGGCCAGTTGTTGAATGTGAATAATCTGACCAGCGGGCATGAAGGCACGCGCCTGGTCAGCCTCCATGCCCAACGTTCGCATGAGCTTGATCGTACCCTGGCTAATCTGGATCTGGCCTTCCCAGGAACGGGCCTTGCCACCTCCCCATGCCAGCCGCAGATTTAAATCGAGAAGATCCTGCTCTTCGCCATCAGCAGCTTTCGAGGTATCCACCACGGTGGCTTCACCCTTGGATTCACCCTTGGATTCAGTCGCATCTTTTCCAGGTGCCGGGGCCAGCGGACCGGTGGGCTGTGCTTTCTTGGATTGTGGGTTTCCCAGTTCCAGTTGCTGACAGAAACCGGGACTCAGCAGGATGCCCAGCGTCAACGCCCACGCCGTCGTGATCCACAACGGGAGTCGTCGAAAAGCCAGGGGGCTAACGCCATGTTCACGCCCCACGACCACGGGAAGAGTGGCAGTTGGCCGGGATGGACTTCCTTGTCCGAACATACTTTGCTGATTTCTTTCAGTCACCCGCGGAACCGCTGCGATCCATGCACGGTTGCCAGTCTGGATGACGGCTTCAGAGGAGTTGAAAATGAAGTCGGATTGTAGAGATAAGACCACTCAAAAGACAGGTCGATTTGACGACTTCCCACCCGCTAAAATACGGCTCTTTTTGACACTAGTCCAAGCCTTCTGCTAGCAGTTCCGGCAGGGTTGGCCAGTCATCGCTTGTCGTCTGCTCAAAAAGTTGCTGGCAGAGATCGAGTTGTTCGATCATTTGTTCGACAATATCCGGGCACCGATTGGCCACATCGTTAGTTTCCCAGCGATCATCGGGTTTGACGTATAGTTGTGGCGGGTTGGTATTCGGTTGGTGAAGAAACCAGGCAGGTGTTCGTAGGGAGCGTTGTTCCGGTCCCACGGCCACCGCTCGATCGTTGCTAGCAGGCCAAGCCGAGGTGGTCAGCTGAGATGGGTCTGCTGGAATCAGTGGGTTGGGTGTCACCCGTTCTGTTGCCAGTAGATCGGTTTGCTCAAACCAGTCTAGCAGTGTGCGATAGAAGTTATGGGGTTGGACCAGGGCGTGAACTCGCTTGGCAGCCAGTGCGGCTGCGGGTAATCGGAGCATGCAGGGGACCTGGAGTAATTCCCCGAAGAGGGGATGGTCGCAGGCGCCGATACGGCCATGTTGTCCGAGGGGAAATCCTCTTGGGGAGGTTAGGGCGCAGAGGGTTTGCTGGCCGGCTGGCAGTTCGTCAAGTGCTTGCCAGAACGCCCCCAGGCAACTGTCCAGGCCGCTGATCTGTCCGGCATAGGCCTGGGTGATCCCCAGCAGTGTATCGGGGTCAAAGGCATCGGTTTGTTGTTGTTGCGGTGGGACGGTCCAGGTCGGCAGTTCCGGGTCTTCTTCGTCGTGGAACCATTCGCGTAACATCTGTGGGGCGTCCCAGGGACCTTCCATGCCACGGATATGAATCCAGGCCAGGAAAGAGGAATCGGATTCCAGCGGTTCCAGCCACTGGAGGGATTCGGCAAGGACGCTGGCCATTTGCGTTTCTTCAATGGAATCGACCGTGGTATCAGGGACCTCGGTGGACACCAGGATAGAATCGGCGAAGCCGCCGGCGGCAGGGTGGTCCAGGATTTCCTGGTCGTCACTGATCAGGACGGTGGGAATGTCGGCGGCGGTCAGTTGCTGGGGCAGACAGGGTGTGGATATGGTTGGCGTGGCCTGCACCTGCAACGCATGTTTGCCAGACCAGTACGATTGGTAGATCGAGGAGAGTAACGGAGAGTCCGAGAGGAAGTGTTCCCAGAGGATGCTTTGACTGGCAAAGCGGTTGATGGCTGGGGTGTCGACCCAGGTATTTCCATACGGGCCGAGAAAACCGGATCCGAGTCGATCAACAACGATAATGATGGCACGGGACATATTCGTGGGTCAGCAGGTTACGGGATTTCCAGAAGTGATCAAAATGGAAACTATGGATGGATCAGGTACTTTTTCCTGATTGTGAGGTTGTTTGCAGTGGAATCAACGCCACCAGGCAATAATTCCTGTACGCAGTGACAGAACTCGTCTTATTGTGAGGTGTTGTTTCTAGGTATGATGCGAGTTTTCCGGGTCCGGGCTGTTGACTCGTTATGGAGTGGGATAGGATAAAAGGCAAGGGAATTGCAGGGTTTCTTGGCAAACGGGTAAGTAGATGCGGTTGACAGCTCACATACTGTCATTTGTGGCGAAGCTATTAAGCGGGGCCAGTGTGCGCTGGGTCGATGAATTCAAGATCGATACCTGTCAAAGAGTTTATTTTGCTAATCATACCAGTCACCTGGATGCGTTGGTATTGTGGTCCTCGCTACCCAAGCCATTACGGGCGTTGACACGTCCGGTGGCTGCCAAGGATTACTGGAACAAGGGGGTGGTGCGACGCCATATTGCGGATACGTTTAATGCCTTGTTGATTGATCGAACCAACATCAAGGTGCACCGCAGTCCGGTGGAGACGATGATTCGAGCCATTGGACATGAACATTCACTGATCGTGTTTCCCGAGGGAGGTCGCAACACGGAGCCGACGATGGGCCCCTTCAAGAGCGGGTTATATTACCTGGCCAAGAAAAAGCCGGAACTGGAATTGATTCCTGTTTACATCGACAATTTAAATCGAGTCTTGCCAAAAGGCGAATTCCTGCCCGTGCCGTTGTTGAGTTGTATCACGATTGGCGCTCCCATGTGGCTGGAGCAGGGTGAAGCAAAAATGGATTTCCTGGAGCGGGCTCGCGAGTCCGTCCAGAAGCTCAAGGATCTTTAAACTACCGCTTAGCGAGGCGGAAGGATAAATCACGTTGACCAATTTCCCGTTCATGACAGCCCAGGTTACGCCCGTTTTGCCGGCGTTCTTTGATGAACCGACCCGGTGGTTGGTCGGTGTCGTCTTCGGGCTGCTGCTCCTGTCGCTGGGCGCTATCTATGCCCTGCGGCGTCAACCGGAAAATATCGTCAACCCGGCCGTGCGGCGAACTTTTGAACTGCGGGTTCGCGCCTGGTGCATGATGTTTGCGATTCTCGTGGCCGGTCTCAAGCTGGGATCCAGTACTTCCTCGACAACGGTTACCGTTGTCCTGTTTGGACTGGTCTCGTTCTGGGCCCTGCGCGAGTACATCACCATGACTCCCACACGCCCGGCGGATCACAAGACCCTTTTCTGGGCCCTGTTCTTCTTTACTCCGGCACAGTACGTGCTGGTGGGCTGGGGATCGCATTGGGGCAGCATCAGTTCCGACGAGTGGTATGGAATGTTCAGTGTCTTGATTCCCGTCTATGCATCGTTGCTGATCCCTGCCAGCATCGCTATTTCGGGAGACGAAAAACGATTCCTGGAACGTACTGCAAAAATTCAGGTCGGCCTGTTGATCTGCGTCTATTCCCTGAGCTATGCACCGGCCATCCTGAACCTGCAGTTGTTCGAGGATATGGAAAAGCAGGAGGTCTGGAAGGGAAGTAATGCAGGGTTGTTGTTTTACTTCGTCCTGCTCGTGCAACTGGGTGATATCTTCCAGTATGGCTGGGGTAAACTGGTGGGACGTCGAATCATTGCACCCAAGATCAATTCCACTCGAACCTGGGAAGGATTGATCGGCGCTATAGCCACGACAGCCATGATCGCCGCCTTGCTCTGGAACGTGACCCCCTTTGGGTTCCTGGAAGCCGGCTGCATGGGCATGGTCGTTGCCATTATGGGATTCGCCGGGGGGATGACGATGTCTGCCATCAAGCGAGATCGGGGTGCCAAGGACTACGGTAC
>JAYGDH010000344.1:0-4706 GCA_046583055.1 Pirellulaceae bacterium
GGCTGAGAATCGTGAAAGTACTCACCAACAACAGGAAATAACCCGTCTTTTGGTCAGTGATGGTAGTGTTAATGAGCAGCCAGGTAAAAGCCAAATTGTCGCGGTTCCGCAGGCGGGCGATCCAGCAGCGATAAATCGCTGGAAACAAGTAACAGTTCGCAAAAAAGGACCGAGACTTCCGCCCCGGTCCCCCTTGCTGATCTTACTTGCAATACCAGCGGTCCGTAGCGACCGCCTGGGATATCGATCCTGCTCTGATACGTTGCCGATTAACTGAACAGTTCCTTGATGACCTTGCCACTGTTGGCAATTTTCATGGGACGTCCACTGCGACTGGTAAAGGTCGTCTGGAGCGAAATTCCCAACGCCTTGCAGACCGATGCCATGACATCCTGTGACGTGTAGGGTTCTGTTTCAACACGGGTACCATCGTCGTTGGTAGCACCGACAGCAATCCCACCGTTCATACCACCACCGCCAACAAGGACACTCCAGGATCGGGCCCAGTGGTCACGACCGGCGTTTCCGTTGATTCTCGGTGTACGGCCAAACTCGCCCATCCAGATAATGGCCGTGTCTTCCAGTAAACCACGCTCCTCGAGGTCCTGAACCAAGGCACTCATGGCCTTGTCCATTTCCGGCAACTTGTTGTCGGCCAACGTCGGATGAATGTTCTGATGGTTGTCCCATCCACCCAATCCGACCTCGATAAACGGTACACCCTGCTCGACCAGTCGTCGTGCCATCAAGCAGCCGCGTCCGAAGTTGGTAGCGCCATAGCGTTCCTTGACATCTTCCGGTTCGCTGGCAACCTTGAAAGCTTCCATCTGCTTGCTGGTCATCAGGTTCAAGGTTTTCTTGAGAATCTTTTGATGATCGGTGGCAGCGGAGCCACGTTTCTGATCGATAAATCCTTTCTCGATCAGGTCGAGTGCATACATGCGTTGCATCAGTCGTTCATCATCAAGTCCCATTTGAAGGTTACGCACCTGGCCGTTGCTGTTGACGGAGAACGGAGCCCAGGCCATTCCGAGGAAGCCAGGCCCGATGGATCCGCCGCCGACCGAGACGAAAGGAGGAATTTCCAATTCTTCTCGCTGGTGCATCAACTGGTGAGAAAGAACCGCACCATAGCTGGGATGTTCGATGTTGGGATTGGGCACGTAGCCGGTATGCATGTAATAGCGTCCTCGACCGTGATCCGCTTCCCGCGTGCTCATCGATCGAACAATCGCCATGTGATGCATTTGCTTGGCAAACAACGGCATATGTTCCGTGATCTGGGCATTACCAGAGGTGGCAATGGGGCGGAAAGGACCGCCGGTGGCAGCACCTGGTTTCAGGTCCCACAGGTCGATGGTGGCGGGACCGCCGCCCATCCACAACAGGATGGCTGACTTGCGCCGTTTCTTTAGATCTTGGGCATGCGTGAGCATTGTCTGACCCATGGTCAGTGCCGGCACCGTCAGTGCCGAGGCACCGGATAAATGCTTCATGAAATGACGTCGCGTCATACCCTTGGGAGTTGCCAAACTGGTCATGATTTATGTTCTCCTACAGAACGGTGTGCCCCGAAAGGCTAAAAGTGGATCTGTTTAATGAAAGTGTGTGGCTGGGGTAAATACAAGTTAGTGATTAAGAATGAATTCATTACTGTTCAAAACGGCCCACCAGATGTCCTGGAGAGCGCCCGTGACGTCACCCTTGCGAGCTAACAGGAGTTGGTTCGCAACGGTAAGTTCCTTCTTGGTCGGCTTGCGTGCCAGCGCGGTCAGGAATAACAGGTTGATTTTTTGTGCTGAACGTGTCTTGTCCTTGGCGACGGAAGAAAGAAAACTACCATTGTCCTTGGATGTGGCCCGCTTGATCAGGTCACCGTTAAACATCATCAAAGCCTGTGGAATGGTCCCGTTGAAGGTCGTGGTTTCTTCCCCATCATCTGTTCCAAATGCGACAATAAACTGTCGTAACCAGTCGCCCTTGGCTTTTTCCTGCTCGCTATAGCTGCCACGGGTCTTCTGCGCCGCCGTGGCAATAACCAGCGACTCATATAATTCTTCCGCACGCATCTGCCGCAGATAAAAATGACTGAACTTGGGAGTTTCGCCCATGAGTGGATCATCGACCTTGGCATTGGTCGCATTAGTGCGACTGGAAAGAGCATAGGGCTGACTGAGGGCGATCCAGCCGATCAGCGGTTTTAGATCAAAGTTCTTTTTTCGAACCTGGCCAGCAAGATAATCTAATAGGAGCGGGTGCGTGGAGGGGTTATGAGGACCCATGTCATCAATGGGCTTGGTGAATCCATGTCCCATGAAGTGAGCCCACATGCGATTGACGATGGTTTTCTCCAGGTACTCCGAGGAGAGAATCAATTTGCCCAGTTCCTTGCGGCGAATGACGTCTTCCACGTAGCCGCTTCGACCAATACTCGTACCATCCACGAAAACCGGGTAAGCAACCTTGGTAAGCCCGTTACGCAATTCGTAGAAAATATCTGCTTCAAGTGCTTCACTGGTACCACCTTCACCTGCAAAGTCCTGGTCAATCAACTCGGCACCTGAAACCGTCCGTGTGCCAGGAACAAACCGTCGCAACGCGCGGGTTTGCCGGAAAAAAGCATTCATTTCCCAGAACTTCTGTTGCTTCCATTCGTTGAAGGGATGGTTGTGACATTGCGTGCACTGGACCTGTAGACCGAGGAATATCTTGGCAGTTTCAGCGGTTGCCCGGGAGGCTTTCTCATCGAGCTTCATGGTCAGGAAATTGACCGCCCCGTTGAAGTCTTCAGCACCCGGTGAGTTGTGGCCAGTTGCCGTAACCAACTCGTGGACCATCTTGTCGTAATACTTGTTGCGGGCAAACGAATCGCGCAAGTATTTCTGCAGACCGGCACGATTGGTGAGACTGTTGCGCTCCGTACCGCCACTGCGACCGATTAAAACGTTTGTCCAGATCGTAGTCCAGTTCCGGGCATACTCCTCCGTGTAACTCTCGTCGTACAGCAACCTGGCCACAAGCTTCGTCCGCTTGTCAGGATCTTTCTCTCCCAGGAAGGTATTCAATTCGGCAACGGTTGGAATACGCCCCAGGATATCCAGGTACAATCGTCGCACCCACTCCCCGTCAGTCGCCGGTGCGGAAGGGGTAATCTCGTATTCTTTCCAGGTTTGCCGTACTTGCTCATTGATCATGCGGACTTCGGGAATTCCGCTCTCCGCAGCAGAATACACCGTCACTTTTTGCCCCGGTGATTCCTGGGCACCCAACCGGTTAGGTACCAACGCCACGATGAAGCCACTCAATAGCATCCATGCCATACACGAGCAGCAAATCCATCCACCATTAAGCACCGGGTTTTGACGACTTTTCATAGTGATCCTTTGTTTTCTTCAGGCAAATGTTCGTTGTCTCAAGAGGTTTGTTGTCTCAAGAACTTGTAACCCACCAGCGTCAACCTGCCTTGCTTTTCAGTACCACCCAAGACAAAAGTGCACAGCTTGCTCAAAAGTACTCCCTGAAAACCGAAGATTGCTGTCAATTTCCAGTAAAAACTGAACGCAAAGAAGTTTTCGGAAAACAGTTCAAGGCAGTTAGCTATTTTAGCAGATTTTTGACGAGCGAGAACCAGAACGATCCCCTTGTGGAGTGTATTATTTCGCCACAAGTGCATTGAAATAATACAGTTGAAATAGAACAGTCGCGTGAAGGCCCTTGGGAGCCAAGGGCCCGCATGCGACTATCTAAGGAGGAATCGCCTCCTTAACGATTTTTCACAGTTCACTTGCCTGCTTCAAACGTCCTTGCTATGCAATGGTTTCGTTTCCTCCGCCATTTACTGAAAACCGTTGATTTTCAGTGTTTTGGCAGCTCTTGTGGGATCATGGTTGTGCAATCCCACTGAGCTGCCTGCCTTTTCAAGGGTTCCGACCCCTCGTTTGCCTACTTCTCTGTACCGGCCCCGTGGTCATCTCCGTTCCGAAAGAGAATTCCACTTACCGAGAACAGGTCACTTTCAAATGCAATTCGCGTGCCAATACTTCAGGGAACGACCAGGCACCTTTTTCGAATTGCCTGAACCCACCCGAAGGGGGCTTAGGCGGATTCTTTTAACTCGTGCTGAAATAGGCGCTGAAACAGCGGACATCGACCTAGTAGTTCGCTGGTGGTTCCCTGGTCCACCAGGTGACCTGCTTCCATGACAAGTACACGATCTGCCAGGCAGAGTGAACTGGAGCGATGCGTGATCAGGAGCGTGGTGCGTCCCTGGATGAACTGCTCCAACGCTTGGTGAATCAAACCTTCACTTTCCGGATCAATCTGGCTGGTTGCTTCATCCAATATCAGGATTTTCGGATTTCGCAGGATGACTCGTGCCAGGGCAACTCGCTGCCGCTGTCCACCGGAAAGTTTACTGCCTCCTTCTCCGACGATGGTTTGATAACCATCGCTCAACTGCGTGCGGATGAATTGGTCGGCCCGCGCCTGACCCGCTGCCTCGATAACCTGTTCGTCGCTGGCATGGGGAGATCCATAGCGAATGTTTTCCATGATTGTATTATCGAACAGCACGGTCTGTTGAGAGACAACGCCGATGGCCAGTCGCAATTCGTTCAGCCGAAGTTGTCGAAGATCAACATGATCGATAGTAATGGTGCCGCCGACAGGATCATAAAAACGAGGGATCAAGTTAGCCAGTGTACTCT
>JAYGDH010000386.1:0-7933 GCA_046583055.1 Pirellulaceae bacterium
GGTCCGTTACCGGTTGAACCAGCACCTGCTGCTGTTTGTCTAGAACGTGTCTTCAGGGGTAATAGTAGGCATGGATCAAGCAGATCGTTTTTCTGGCCAGCGACTGCGGGCACCGAGTGAACATGGCCAAGCGCTGATTCACCCGGCAGCAACAACTGCCACGGATTCGATACAGGCCTACCACGAGCAATTGTCCCGACACGGGCATCGGCTCTGGGTCGGAAAGCCCTGGGCAGAAATTGTCAGCGCTGCGCGGCACGACCTGTTAAAAAAAGCGCTGCAGCATTCTTCCCAGTATCTCGATCCGGCCGAACAGCACGAGACTTCTCGCTCGCGAATCGTGTTGCTGGGGCATCAACCAGAGCTATTCCACCCGGGAGTCTGGTTCAAGAATTTTTTCGCCCAACAGCTGGCCCGACAGCTGTCCGCCGTCTGTATTAACCTGCTGATTGACAATGCCCCACTTGACTCGGCTGCCATCCAGGTTCCCGCCGGTAACCCGGGATCTCCTGGCCTGGAAACGGTTGCTTTTGATCGGTCCGTTGCCCCTGTCCCCTTTGAAGCCCGCGATGTCCAGGACCTGGAAACCTTCCGCTCGTTTGCCGATCGAACCCGGAAAACTATCAGCCACTGGATCAAGAATCCCCTGGTCGACCAACTCTGGCCCCTGGTCATCGAGGGGCAGCGTGCCACCGGCAACCTGGGCCTGGCCCTGGCGCGCGGACGACATCAACTGGAGCAGGCAGCCGGCATCAAGAACCTGGACGTTCCATTAAGTGTCCTCTGTGAAAGCGAATCATTCGACTGGTTCGTGTCCTATATTCTCTGCCAGCTCCCCCGCTTCCGGGATATTCATAACAGCAGCCTGGAAGCCTACCGGCAAGCCCATCGCATCCGCAGCAAGTCACACCCGGTACCCGCCCTGGAAAGCGATACCCCCTGGCTGGAGGCTCCCTTCTGGATCTGGTCACGGGACAATCCCCAGCGGCGTCCCCTGTTTGCCAGCCAACAGGGAAACCAGCTTGAATTAACGGACCGTAATCAGTTGACTTGCTCCCTGGAAGTTCCCCGTGACGGGAATGCCCAATCCATCGTGGAGCAATTGGCTGCTTACCGGGGTGAGGGTATTTGCATCAGGCCCCGGGCATTGACAACAACTCTGTATGCAAGACTCGTACTGGGTGACCTGTTCATCCACGGAATTGGGGGGGGCCGATACGACCAGCTAACGAACGCTATCGTGGAACGTTTTTTTGAATTAGATCCTCCTGATTTTCTTACCGTGACGGCCACCCTGCAACTACCCATCAAGTTGCCCGAATTCCAGGAGCAATCTCTACGCGACGTGGAAACCCGGCTACGTGAGATTCGGTTTTCCCCGGAACTTTACCTGTCGCAGGAAACGGGGCAATCTACAGGTTCCGAAAAACTGCTACAGCAACTGGTCCTGGAAAAAGAAACACTGCTAGGCACTGTCAAATCAGGACAACCTCCCACGGCAAGCTGGCACCAGGACATGCAACGCGTCAATGAGCAATTACAGGTTTTTGCAGCCTGTTCGCGAGCAGAACTGGAAAAAAAGCGTAATATCCTGGAATCCGCTGCCCAGCAGCGGTCTTACCTGGGATCGCGGGCATTCTCTTTTTGCCTATTCCCCCAGGAAACTTTATGTCCACTCCTACTGGCACTTTCCCGTGAGGGCTTGTAGTCTATGGCGTAATTGATGGAGCGTTGATGGATCGACAATAATTTCGGGAAGGGATTCTGGACATGAGTTCAACGAGTCCTGCGGGTGTTGCCAGGAAGCTACAACGATCCGGACAAGAGCCTAGACGCCAAGCTGGCGCGGCCGTTGTACCGGCCAGGCAGTCTCAAGAGTCGCTAGTTACCCCGGCCCGGGCCGGAGATCACCTGGCGATCCATCGGTTTCTACTGGATGTCTTTCACAGCCCCTCGGCCAGCGAGTTCACGGCGCAGCTCGAGAATCCTGCTTACAAACCGTCGGATCGATTAATCGTCAAGAATCGCAAGCAGATCATTGGTCACGTGAAGCTGCAGCAGCAGCTGATGCACTTTGGCAACCAGGTCATTCCAATTACGAACCTAACGGAACTGGCCATTGCACCGGAATACCGGCAGCGGGCTATTGGATCGACACTCCTGGAAGCGGCCGAGGCACAACTGGTCCAGGCAGGGTCACTGGTGGGAACCCTGGAAACGAACCTTCCCCAGTTTTACCAGCAACATGACTGGACGGTGGCAAGACGTCCTAGCTTTTCCACTGCGGATGCACGTAACATCCTCTCTTACATGAGGGCCAACCAACCGGAGGAATCACGGATTTCCATCGGTAACCCATTCAAGGATTCAACGCACACGTCATATAACATTCGTCTCTGGCGCCACGTGGAACAGGAAGCCCTGGTTCGCTTGTTCAATGAAAACACGGTTCACAGTTACGGTCCCCTCGAGCGTACTGAAGATTACTGGCGATGGCTGTTCAGTCGTCGTGGTTACGATCGTATTTACGTGGCCATTGATGGGCCGGACAAGCTCCAGCTCAACGGATCGCTAAAATCAATCGTTGGTTATGCCGTGATCCGGCAGGGACGGATCATGGAAATCATGAATTCACCCGGGCACGACCAGGCCGCTTACCAGATCATCAATCGCGTGTGTGCAGACGTGATTGAACAGGAAGACCGGCCCATTCGCATCGATGCGCCCAGTGGACATCCACTGCACGCTTTCATGCAATCAGCAGGCGGCCATTACCATCGCGCGGGGGAGAGTAACGGGATCCAGGCGATGGTGAAACTATTCGACTCGCTGGCAGTATTAAAACAACTGCGCGAAGAAATCAACCAACGGGCACTGCAGGCCAATCTCAGCCGGCCTTTTGAACTGGGTCTCGAAATCCAGGGTAAGTGGTACCAGATCCTGTTCACGCCCAGAAGCGTCAAGCTCGTTCCTGGAAAATCCGGACGCAGCCACCTTCGTTGCGAGAATTCAATTCTAACCCAGTTGCTCATGGGATACCTGGATGTGCAACAGGCCGTGGACAGCGGCCAGCTGCACGCATCCACACGAATCGCTGTCGAAACGGCCCAGGTAATCTTCCCGCAATTACCGCTATGGCGACCACCCCTGGACGATTCACCAGCATGACACTCGAGCCGGCGCCTGCCACAACACGTACCCGAATTGGGTGGTGGTGTGTTGGGTTACTGGGCCTGGCTACCGTGCTGGTCATCTTTCGCCAGCCCCCCGAGGTCATGACCGATGCAGGAACCTGTCTCCTGGCTGCGGAACAGTTCCATCAACGGGGAAACATTGATTTTCATACACTCGTCGAAACGAATGCAAGGCAGCTGGACCAGGAAGTAGCAACTCCGATCACCTGGTGGCCGGCCTCGTATGCCGGCGTCCCCTACCTTTTCCGTTGCCTGGGTCTCAACTGGGGACAATCACTGCAAATCATCATCCTGGTCGGCTGGCTGCTGGGTACATGGGGTTGGACGCGTTTCTTTCGGCTCCTCTTGTCTCCATCGATTCTTCCCTGGTTCGTGGCAACATTCCTGATGTTTCGCTATACACATGCCAATGCCAATGTCTACGATGCCGGCGAATTTCTCTTTTGGGCCTTCTTTCCCTGGGTGCTGCTGGCAAACCTACAGGCGATGCGAACCGCTGGTGTCCACCACGGACGAATCTCCATCCTCATCGCCATGGCAGGAATGCTGACCGCATTACTCGTTACCGTAAAATACAGTGCCGGCCTCTCTGCCCTGGGAATCGCCATGGGCTGGATCTTCGTTGTCCTGCGTTACCAGGTACCCTGGCGTCGACTCGGTTTCTGGATTCTCGGTGCCGTCCTCGGAACCGTCCTGGTGTCCTTCAGCGGACTGCTGCCAACTGGCAATCCCGGTACCGTACGCAGTGGTATCCAGTGGACCGCACTCTGCTGGGGTCCGGGCGCCTGGACATTTGCCATCACTGACCTGGAAAGCCTGGTTGCTCGACTGGTCCTGAACCAACCCGTATCCTGGCTGCCAGCCATCGGACGTTACGGAGATGGTGGTGTCACGTTGCTGGCACCAATCACCCTGGGATTGCTGCTCGGTCTCTGGTTCATGGTACGGCGCGAAGGGAAGGTAACTGATCCGACCGGCACCTGGAATTCCTCGCTCCCCGCCGCTCAACGTGACCGGATCCGGCTAGTCGTGGTTGTCCACCTGGTTACCTTTACCGTGGTTCTAACAGGTCTGGTCTTTGCCGGCAGTGCAATTCATATGGATTCTCGTTTCCTCAGACCAGCGGCCATCGCCTTCCTGCCCTGGATAGTAGCCGGCATCGTCAAGGCCACTCATTCTTCTCGACTTTCAACCCGACTGATCGGATATGCCACACTGGGATTATTCATTGTCATACCAGCCGGCTATGGTGCGGCCACGGCGGCTTACAAGACCGTCATCCGTGGCCAGCGAGCAGCTGCACGAACCGGTCCCCTGGGTATCCGTCATGACCTGTTAGACGAGGCTGGCAACGCGCATGATTTCTACAGGGAACTACAACAGTTGCAAACAGGTCCTACCACTACCTATTACCTGCTTGAACATGCCCTGGCCCTGCCCCTGGCAAAACAACCAGTGATCATTGAACATTCTCATTTACGTAGCCGGGAGCACCTGGCCGGCAAGCGTTACCTGGGCCGGCCAGTCCACGGGCTGATCCTGGTCGTTCCCGGGCGTTTTGCTGACAACGGAAAACTGGCAACGATCCAGGACAGTTTCATCGACATCAAGCAATGGCAGACGCGTGGCCTGGCCAGCCAGCCCAACTGGCTGGTATCTATTTCTCAGCCATGAGACCGTGCCTGGACCTGCTCCAGCTGCCTAGAGGGGCAAATCAACGGATCGTCGTTCACGGGCACTGATGGCCACTGCCTCAGTAAATTCCATGTAGCGGACGCCAGTCCGAAAATCATTAAATTGAATTTTTTCCTGGCCCCGGATAGCATTGACGAACTCTTCCTCGACACGCCATTGTCCCACCTTGTCCTCGGGTATTTCCACCTCGGTAAAATCGTCTTCCCCGGTCCGTGAAAACATTAGCTTGTCTTCCGGGGCCAACAGGTACTTCAAGGTTCCCCCTGTTCCATAAAGATGGATCTGGGTACCGGGACCATGGTGACAGACGCCGCTGAGATGATAGATGCCATGAACTCCACCGGGTAATTCCGTCAACACGTGAACACTATCGGGAGTCCCTACCTGTTTCATTTCCTCGGTGATGCGATCCAGGCGGCTCTTGGTGAATGTCTGGACCTGCGCCGACAGACGAACCGGATCAGCAACCCAGCGCATGAGTGGTTCATGCACAATACCCAGGGCCAGCATGTTCAACCCACTGTACTCCTCTGACTGGCGCCAATGAAGTGGCACGGTGGGATCGAGCAACGAATCATTGGTTGCCAGGACGACCACTTCACGCAATTCACCGATCTCGCCCCCGTCCAGCATTTCCTGCATGACTTTATTGGCCCGCATTCCCAACGGACTGGGAACGATTTGCGTGACCTGTTCCGGACGAACCTGGCTGGCAGCAAACATCTGGTGTGCCTCGGTCGCATTCATCGCCATCCGGGCTTCCGTCAGGACATGCTTGCCGGCCTGCAGGGCAGCCAGCGTGATGGGGCAGTGCATGTAAGGCCAGGTACCGATCAGCACGGCATCGACGTCAGGATCCGCGACCAGGTCCTGCCACTGCTCGTAATACTGGGGAATCCCGTATTCAACGGCCGCCCGTCGGGTTGTTTTCGCGGTACGATTACAGACACCGTGCAGTTGCACGTCATCGCAGGCCAACAGCCCCGGGATATGACGCAGGCGTGTATTGGCACCCAATCCCACGATGCCGATTCGAATCGTACTCATCTCTTAATCTGCCTCCAGGTCCAGGTGCTGTGCCTCGGGAACTTGTTCGCGAATTTCATGCTCAATGTCATCAATTTCATCTGCTAACAAATCGATCAGGTCATCTGCATACTGGCTAACAAATCGGGAAAAATCTTCGTAGGTTTTAATCCCTTCGAAAGCCGCCTCTAAATCTGTCTCCATTTTCTTGGCCAGTTCCTGGCCATCGAACCGTACATCTGCCTTCACTCGGTATGTTTCCGTGTCCAGGATACGACTGCGCAAGTCAACGACTTCCTCGACCGTGGGATTCTGTTGCAGGATCTGCAACACCTGTTCTCTTAAGTGGGGGGGCATGGCAGCTCCCACCAGTAATTCACGATTACGCTGGATCAACCAGATCGCAATTGCTCCCAGCAACAAGCCCACCGTTAAGGAACCGATAGCATCCCAGTATGCGTGACCGGTCACCTTGGTCAACAGGATCGCGATAACAGCAATCAGGATTCCCACGCAGGCAGCGGTATCTTCCAGGATCACTGCTACCCCGGCCGGATCAGCCTGTGTGCGCAGGTACTGAAAAAACGGCAGGTGCTGAGATTTTTTTCGCATGGCCTGGATCGCCATCATCAACACGACCCCCTCCACGATGAAGGAGAACAACAGGATTCCCATAACCGGCCCATAATACTCGTCCAGGTGCAAGGGATGAGGATCAATCAAGGCACTTACCCCATGGTAAACCGTAACTCCACAACCGAGAAAAAAGATCCCCACTGCCGAGATCAGTGCCCAGACATAACGTTCAGCGCCATAACCATATTGAAATGCCACGTCCGGTCGCCGATTCGATCGCACGATCCCGACAAGCAATAGCAACTGATTGAGAAAATCTGCCAGCGAATGAATCGCTTCCGATAACATCGCTCCAGAACCCGTGACCACACAACCGACAGTCTTTGCAATCAGCACGAAGAAATTTCCGATCAGCGCCGACACCACTGCCAATTTGGATCCGCCTGCTGCCATCGCCTCAACTATCCCTACTCGATGCTCGTTCGATCACTGGATCTCCACAAACGCTGCGGATCCAAGTTCTTCAACCATGCCAAGAAACCCTGGTCCAGTCAATCCGACAACGGTTTGACGGATGAAATAGGTCACTCCCGGTCGCCAATGGGCTCACGGTCATCTTATACTAAACAATCGTCGCCGGGATATCTGGATCTCAAACAAAGTACTTTCACGATGCTATACGTTGGGCTTACACTTGTTTTTCTGGCTGGGCTGGGTGGCGGCTTTCTCTTGGGCCGTCAGAACAACCGATTCGCCCTGCAAGATCCGTTGACGCACCTGCCCAACAAACCTGCTTTCAACCAGCGTCTCGAATCGCTCCTGGAAAACAACGGTTCTTCGCTAGAACCCTTGGCCATCCTGTTTCTCGATATCGATCACTTCAAACAAATTAATGACCGCTATGGCCATCTGGCTGGTGATGAAATCCTCCGGCAGCTGGGCAACCTGCTGGTGACTACCGGTCAACCTCGCAACGTCTTTCGTTGGGGTGGCGACGAGTTTACGATTCTGAGCTTCGGATCCAGGGAATCGGTTGAACAGTATGCCGTCAACATTCAACACGCTATTAAAGAACTAGCGATCAGCAAGCAGTCCCCGGCAATGCTTATCACGGTCAGCATCGGAGTTGCTCAACAAACAAAGGGTGAAGCAAGTAGCCAGCTACTGAAAAGAGCCGACCAGGCTTTATACGAGGCGAAACGAAACGGTCGAAACCAAGTCTATTGGTCTGCTAGCACCACCAGCTGAACCTTTCTGCCTTGCGGTCGAACCGCTTTTTTTAAACAACAACACGACTTTTTCTTTCCCTGGGAAAACGACCTTGACCCGGCGGGAGGAATCCCATATTCTCCCGCCTCACTTGCAGAGCAGTCAGTTGTTTCATCAACCGACTGCGACTTCAAGCGGTACCAGGAAATGCTTGACGCCGGGTTCGGATGTTC
>JAYGDH010000437.1:0-7099 GCA_046583055.1 Pirellulaceae bacterium
CAAGATGCAGCTAATGAGTTAGTTGCTGCGGGACGAAACCTCGACAGTATCCGGAAGGTCGTGGTTGTGCTCGTCCCTGTGAAATTGTGGGTAAATGTTATTGCCGAGCTCATCTTTTACCGTAACGAGTCATTTCGACAGCAGGTAGAGTCCAAAAATGGACCAAAAGGTGTCGTGCTAGAAGTATGGGGGATTCCGCCGTCGGCAACTAGCCCTGTGCCTCCTGGCTTGAAACCGCTGCTAACAAAAATAGAGCGAGCCATGTTGCCCGACAGTTGGCATCAAAATTTAGAGAAAGGACGAGCGGTCCTTACCATACCAGTCTACTGGACCATCGAGGCGCGATAATGCGGAGCCTTTGAATGCGTCTATACAGTATCCGCTACCCGTCGTCACGGCGTGGCTGGGGAACACTCCTCGAATTGCCCTGAAACACTATCTACAGGTAACAGACGAGGACTTTCGTCGGGCCGCTCAAGGCGGCGCACAATCCAGCGCACTTTTAGCGCAAAATGCGGCGCAGCACCCACAGGCAGGGAATCGCAACGACCAGCAAGAAACGAAACAAGCCCCTGCAGGGCAAGGGCTTGTGCGTCGTCATGCGGTAACTTGCCAGAACGTGCAAGTCACTCAAGTAGCGGGGACAGGATTCGAACCTGCGACCTCGAGGTTATGAGCCTCGCGAGCTACCGGGCTGCTCCACCCCGCGATATTTGAAGCATTAATAGTGTCGAGGTGCCTGCTTGGCACCTTTGAACTGCCAGCTATTGTAACTTTGCACCCGCCGATACGGATAGGGGGTGCTGTGTATTTCGGCACTGGCGGGAAGGAGACCCGCAGGGGAGGATGCTAAAATGGGATCCAGTAAAGGAAGTTCAAATACCGATAATAGCAACGTGGGAAGTCCCGTTGGGCTAATGGCTTAGGGCTACGCGTTAACGGTGTTCGAGAGCGCATCTTGCTTGGCGCAACACGGGGACATTGCTACACTTGCGTTGTCAGGGCCATTTCTCGTCTGAGGTTCGCCTGGCAGCCTGACGGGAACGTGGATCCTCCAAGGAAAGTACCGCGGATGTCGAATTCGGAATCTTCCAGAAGGCGTCGGTCCGGGAGCTCGCCTCCCCGCGCGATACCCGTCGTGCCGCCGGCGGCCCAGGTACCCGCCAGTCCAGTGGTTCCCGGAGCAATGCCTGTCGCTCCTGTTCCTCTGGCCAGGCCCGTTCCGGTAACGCCTCTGCCGGCCGGCGCGGAAGCGCCGCCGATTGATTTGAATCCAATGTTGCCTCCCGGTGCGCCGCCGCCACCCGTAGCAAAAGCGGTAGCCGTGCCTCGGCAGACAGCGACAGCCCCCGCGAAGACATCGTCACGGCCGCTGTCGGTCCAGCCAAATCGTCCGATTCCCGTCAGCGTCTCGGCGGATGGGCAGAGTCTTCCGCTCGCTGATGAAGAGGAAGACGAGGAAGAGACGGACGGCGCTGCCTGGGCCCTTGAGAAATCCCCCCCCTGGCTCGTCAGCCTGGTCTTTCATATGGTTCTCCTCATCATCCTGGGATTGCTCTACATTGGCACCCGGCCAGACGAGACCATGCAGCTGGAAATGGTCTATGCAGAAAAACTGGGCCTGCAACTCGAGGATGATATTTTCCAGGCTGCGGATTCGGAATCGCTCGAGATCGAGGACCCCGTGATGAGTGTCGACGAAGAATTCGTCGAGGACCCGTTGGCGGCACCTCCGGAACTTGACTTCACGATCGATGCAGTCAAGGCCAGCAGTGATTTGAATACGCCATCGATTGGCCTCGCCTTGACGGGCAGAGAGAAAGGTATGAAAGAGGCCCTGTTGGCAGCCTACGGCGGTACGGCGACCACCGAAGCAGCCGTCAAGCTGGGGCTCCTGTGGCTGAAAAAGAATCAGCAGCAGGACGGGCTATGGAGCCTGTCAGGACCTTACACCAACGGTAGCGGCGTGGAGAATCGCAGCGCCGCCACCGCCATGGCGCTGCTGGCGTTCCAGGGAGCGGGGCATACCCATCGTAGTGGCGAACACAAGGATGTGGTGAAGCGTGCCTGGGACGCGATGCTGCGAGTTCAGGATGCGGATGGCAATTTCTTCAAGACGGGCAGCTTCCACCATCGACTCTACACGCAGGCGCAGGCTACCATTGCCATCTGTGAACTGTACGGCATGACGAAAGATGCTAAGTACAAGGGCCCTGCACAGAAGGCACTCGACTATTGCTTCCGGATCCAAGCCCCCTCGGGCGGCTGGCGATATACGCCGAACGGTGAATCGGATACCTCCGTCACCGGCTGGTTCGTGATGGCAGCCCAGAGTGGTTTAATGGCCGGATTGAATGTCCCCAGCGATAAACTTCAGAAGATTTCCGACTACCTCGATGCGGCCAGCACGGACGGCGGTAGCCAGTACGGCTATCGGCCCGGCTTCAGCGAAAAGATTTCCATGACAGCCGAAGGACTGTTGTGCCGACAGTATCTCGGTTGGAAACGCGATGACCCTCGGCTCGTTCGCGGGTCGAATATCGTTCGTGATACCGGAATGAATTGGGAGGATCAGGATCTTTACTACTGGTACTACGCAACGCAAACCCTGCACCACATGGGTGGAGACTGGTGGAATTCGTGGAACAAGGTGATGCGGAAAACAGTCCCGGAACACCAGACCAAGATCGGGCGGGAGAAGGGGAGTTGGTCACCTTCCAACGACCAGTGGGGACACCAGGGCGGTCGGCTCTTCACGACCTGCCTCAGTATCTACATGCTCGAGGTCTATTACCGTCACCTGCCAATCTATAAAACCCAACTGCGTTAGCCCGGGTTACTTGGTGTCATCGAACGATTCCTCCAGGATCTTGCGGTAGGCCTGGCGCGCTTCCTCATAGGCCGCAGCGGCAGCCTCCTGCTCTTCCTGGCGGATGTTTCCTTTCTTGGAATTCCAACAGACGTCAACGGCGTCCAGGCACCACTTGGCACTGCGCTTGCTGGCGCGAATCGGTTTGCCGTCCACCTCGACGAAGACGGGGTTGGTATGGGCGGCCGGGAAAATTCGCAGCGCTACCCAGCTTGACTGCTCGAGATTGTAGTCAAAGGAGACTGGCTGGACTGAGCCGTCTGCATTGATTTCCGTTCTCGCTACGGCCGCGCCGTTCACGATCAATTCAACTGGCACCTTGCGGGTATTACCGACACGCGCCCGCTCCACGTGCCAGTAGGGTTTCTGGTCCAGTGGCTTTTTGCGGACCGCCTCGAGAGGTTCTTTCTCAAGATGGGCGGCCGCCCTGGCGATGATCTTCAGCGGATCGCCCTGGGAAATGCCCAGGAAGCTGGGGCGCTTGTCCTCGCCGGTTTCGCCCACCCCCAGGCCGTTGACCTGGAAGTCAAAGAGATGAGCAAGACCGTCACTGCAATAGCTGCGTCCGTTCTTGAGGCCGGAAACCCAGCTGTCAAAATCGAGCGGTTGGTCCTTATCCAGCTTCACGTAGAGCCGGCCCAGGCCGACGCGGTCCCCGTAGATGCAGGGGAAATCGGTCTCGCCGCTGATGCGGCAGGTGTAGCCACAGTTGAGGGTGTGGTACCAGATACTCATCTCCCAGATGATCGGCGTGTCGACGGCGGAAATGAAATCGCAGACCCCATGCACCACGTCGACAATATATTCGTTGGCTCCAATGCTATCGAACTTGGGCATATTGTAATTGGGCAGCGTGTCCCCCTCGACCTTGAGTCCCCAGCCGCTGTGAGAAAAACCAACCACGCCACCTTGCTCCTTGCCCCACTTGAGCACGGGCAGGTCCCAGCTGGGCCACTCCTCGATGCGAGTAGTGTTCGGGTAGTCATCCTCCTTGAGCCGCAGCAAGCAGAGATGGCCGGTGTGAGAGCTGGGAAAGCCGGATACTTCCACGTCGTAACGCATCAGGTAATTCTTGCGAGAAAGGGCATTGAGCTGCCCCTCGAAAAATTGCTTCTGATGATACCAACACGGACCCCAGGAGAGGACGCAGCCAACATTAAGATCCTCCCCCAGGATGTGCCGCATCATGTCTTCCGGCGTGACCCCCTGCGTGGGAGCCTCGTAGTGTGAACAGCCGGCAGCATGAATGTGGTGATCCCCGGAATACCAACGATAGTCGGTCAGCTGTATCCAGCGTTTCAACCGAAAAGTTTCCTCGTGCTGGCCGGCCTTGGGGACGGTAACCGTGCGGTGTTGGACGGTATACTCCGGGCCGCGGGTGAAAGTGACCTGGTACTGGCCGGGAGGCAGGGATACCGTTTCGCCGCTATGACGGTAGATCTGGTCATGGAAAAAGAAATCGGGTGCGAGTCGGCGCGCACGAGCGGGGTAGACGCGGTTCCATTGGTCACGGATCACGAACTGCCCCGTTGTCGGTTCACCGTCATGGTCGATGACGTTCAGCGTGACCTGTACCGCGGGCCGGGCCGTGAAGAGCACCGGCAATTCGCTGCGAAAACCGAGATCCTGGGTCCCCTGGCCGACATCGAAAAGGAAGAGCGCCTCACGCTTGCCAGCGTCCCGACTGTAGAGTTGGATCACTCGGTAATCAAGTTCCAGGCCCGAAAGTGTCTTGGTGAGAGGCTTCTGGTCAAACATCAGCAAGTCGATCCAACGGTTTGGAATGTCCTTGGCCGTGATGCTGTCCTCGGGTTCGGACGCACCCCGGGATCGCTTTTGAAGCGGCGCCGCATTGACGCTGCTGCATCGTAGGTGACTGGTGACGCCGGCCTCGTTGTGAACCTTGACCAGAAAGACGCTCCAGCCCTGCTCGGTCAGGATGGCCGCAGCAGGGCCCCGCGTTACCTTGACGCGACTCTCCGGGTTGATGTGGACAGCCATCAGCACGCGACGATCCAGCGCTTGCTGGATTTCTGCGATCGCCGCGCTGTCGTTCGTATTGTCCAGGGCTTTCGTGAGTGCCGCTTGTTCCGCAGGGGTTAGCGGATGTCCCAGGTGGGTGAGTGCCGCCGCCACCCGCTGCGCCTGGGATTTTAGCGGCTGCGACTCGACGTTAGCCACCAGGGGAAGTGACTGGGCCTGCAATGGAGAGGGCGCCAGGAGGCACAGCATGATGAGGAGAGAGAACAAGGCCTGATAGCGAGTTCGGGCGCAATCGATCATAGAGATGTCTCCGCGTTAAGTGCATGTGGGGGCGTTTCCGGGTTTGAACGGTATTGTCCCGCAGTCGACGGGTAAGAAACAAGTAGCACAGCTCTGAAAACCTGGAATTTCCAACTGTCTCAGGAGGGATTCTAGGTGGGTGGTTCGACACCGAGAGTTTCAGCCAATTGCCACAGTTTTCCCCAGTTTTCGTCGTCTACCGAAAGGCCGTCTCGCTGGTTCCGAGCAACGGTCTGGCGTTCCGGGTCCCCGGGAAGGAGGATCTCGGCGGTTCCCGGGGCGGTTGGGGTGTTGCGTACGAAATCGACCAGTTGAGTTACTTCTCGCTCGAATGCCTCGGTCCCTCCCAGGAAGGCAGGGTTCACCGCCATCATGAAAACGCAATTTCCCTTGGGGGTAATCGGTGTCTCGCGTGCACAGAGTCCGCCCGAAAGCGCACCTGAAAAAAGATCGATCATCAGTGATAGCCCAAATCCCTTGTAAGCCTGGGGGCCGCCCATGGGAAGAATGCTGCCTGGTGGATCGGTATACAGATCGTTGGGATCCGTCGTTGGATTGCCATCGCTGTCCAGTAGCCAGCCCTCTGGACAAGTTTCGCCGGCGATTGATTTCATGCGCACCTTGCCCTCAGCCGTCACGCTAGTGCTGAAATCGAGTACGAGGGGAGCATCTCCCGAGGGTACGCCCATCGCAATTGGGTTGGTTCCCAGTCGTGGTGCACGACCACCCGGGGGCGCCACGCGACGGGCAGCACCATGAGTATTGACCATCATGATGGAAACGAGTTCGCGAGAGGCGGCAATCTCGCAGTATTCCCCAAGGCGACCAATGTGACTGCTGTGACGCAGCGTCCCGATGGCCACGCCGGACTGCTCGGCCTTGTCGAGCAGTTTCTCTGTCAATGCCCCACACTGGACCCGTCCAAAACCCCAGTTGGCGTCGGCAGCCAGCATAGTCGACGTTTCGTTGATCGTCGCCAACTCGGCCCCTGAGACGATGTCGCCGGACTTCAGCATATCGAGGTAGAAGGGAATTCGCATCAGGCCATGGGAATCGTAGCCCTTGATATTGGCGTCAATAAGGCTGGCACCGACGACCTGCGACTCGTGGGCACTAGCGCCACCGGCGGCAAGTAGCGAAACAGAAAAATGCTCCAGGTCTTCAGGTGTAAAATGGGGCACAGGGTACCTCTCAAGGGTTAGGGGTTGGAGTGGTTTCGACAGCGGGTTCCATGGCTGGCCGACCGGGATCGGAAAGCAGTCCCCGTTGCCGCCATTGGCGGCTTACCTCCATGGCAGCGGCGGCCACGGCACTAGCCAGGTTGAGGCTACGAACCAGCGGCTGGATGGGGATTCGCAAGGCACGATCGCTGGGCTCGCTGATCAGCGACGCCGGCAGCCCACGTGTCTCGCTGCCAAAAACCAAGGTGTCACCAGGTTCAAAGACAACATCCGTATAGATGCGGGCGGCTGTTTTGGTGAAATACCAATGGCTGGCAGGTGGCCGCCGCTGGGTCAGTGCGTCCCAGTTGTCGACAATCTCAACGTCCAGGTGCTGCCAGTAGTCGAGCCCGGCTCGGCGGAGACGTTTCTCATCCATTTGGAAACCGAGTGGTCTGACGAGCCAGAGTTTGCCACCTACCGACAGGCAGGTGCGCCCCACGTTCCCAGTATTCTGGGGAATTTCTGGCTGGTAAAGGACGATATTGAGGGAGGGTGCAGCATTCACCACCCCAGCCTTGCAAGTGGCCGTAGCCGCGTCAAGCGGGCGGCTCCGCCTTTTGCCTGTTGCGGAACACGAGTCCCCCGCAAAGGCGTTGCGTATTCGGCAAACGTGGTGAACAATGGAGCTGCTTCCTGAAGATAACGGAGATAGTTAAGTGGCACGTAACCACACCAGGCCGGTCGCGATAGGCTCAACAATTATCGGAGATCACAATCCGATCGC
>JAYGDH010000497.1:0-59083 GCA_046583055.1 Pirellulaceae bacterium
GTGGTACATACGCTATGCGATAAAAATCGGTATGACCGTTGATGAGATTTACGAGCTGACGAAGATCGATCGCTGGTTTCTGGACCAGTTGCTGCAACTGGTAGAAATGGAAAATCATCTGGCCGAGCTGGGTTCACCAGAAAAAGTCGATGACGCTACGCTCCGCAAGGCGAAGCAGTTTGGGTTTGCGGATCGGCAGCTGGCTACGCTGCTTAATAGTAACGAACAGGAAATTCGCCAGTGGCGCAAGAGCCGTTCGGTGACCGCGACCTTCAAGTCCGTTGATACATGTGCTGCCGAGTTTGAAGCTTACACGCCGTATTTTTACTCAACGTATGAAGATGAAGATGAAACACCGGCCAAGCAGCCCGGCAAGAAACGAATTATCATCCTGGGTGGTGGGCCTAACCGTATTGGCCAGGGGATCGAGTTCGACTATTGCTGTTGCCACGCCAGTTTTGCCTTGCGCGAACTGGGGATCGAGTCGATCATGGTCAATTCCAACCCGGAGACGGTCAGCACGGACTATGACACCAGTGACCTGCTCTTTTTTGAACCATTGACTACCGAAGATGTATTGAATATCTGCGATGCGGTTCAACCAGATGGAGTTATTGTTCAGTTCGGGGGTCAGACCCCCTTGAACCTGGCCCGGGCACTGGAAGACGCCGGGGTACCGATTGTTGGGACCAGCGTGGATACGATTGAAGAAGCTGAAGATCGGGAAAAATTCCAGCAGATGTTGTACGAGGTAGGCCTGAAGCAACCCGCCAATAGCATTGCCCGCAATATGACCCAGGCCCGGGCCGCAGCTGCCAAGGTGGGCTTTCCGGCCCTGGTGCGCCCGAGCTTCGTGCTGGGCGGTCGTGCCATGGAAATTTGTTACGACCGAAGCCAGTTCGAGCAGTTCGTCGCTGCAGCCTTCGTTGTTTCACAGGGTCAACCCGTGTTGATTGATCGCTTTTTGGAAGATGCTACCGAGGTCGATGTTGATGCGATTGCCGATGGTACCGATGTGGTCATTGCCGGCGTGATGGAACATATCGAGGAGGCCGGGGTTCATTCTGGTGATTCCGCGTGTTCGATTCCACCCTATAGCCTGTCAGGTCCCGTGGTCCAGGAAATCGTGGAAAGCACGAAAGCGATGGCTCGCCAACTACGAGTCGTGGGTCTCATGAATGTTCAGTTTGCTGTCAAGAAAGAAGATGGCAAGATGAATGTCTACGTGCTGGAGGTGAATCCCCGCGCCAGCCGGACCATTCCGTTCGTGGCTAAGGCGACTGGTGTTTCAATAGCCAATATTGCGGCCAAGGTCATGGTAGGGGAAAAACTGGCGGACCTGGACTTTACCAGCACACCCATTCCCAGGCATGTGTCGATCAAGGAAAGCGTATTTCCCTTCCGTAAATTTGCCGGCGTGGATATTGTACTCGGACCGGAAATGCGAAGTACCGGGGAAGTGATGGGAATCAGTGAGCGGTTTTCAATGGCGTTTGCCAAGAGCCAGTTAGCTGCCGGGGTGGTGTTGCCCGAGAAGGGAGAAGGAAAGATTTTCCTCAGTGTGACCGCTCGCCACAAGCCAATCATTACCGATCTCGCACGCCGACTGGCCATCATGGGTTACGAGCTGCTGGCAACCGAGGGGACCGCCCAGTCACTGGAAAGGGAGAATATTCCGGTTGCCCACGTCAAGAAAATTGCAGAAGGTCATCCGAACCTGATCGATTACCTGATTGACGGAAAGGTGGCACTGGCGCTCAATACTCCCAACGGTAAGGGTGCTCGTACCGATGAAGGCAGGATTCGGGCTGCCGCCGTGCAATATGGCGTACCCTGTATCACCACGATCCAGGCAGCAGAAGCAGCCGTGACTGCCATGGAAGCACTGCAGGAAGAAGTAATGACGGTGCAGGCATTACAGGATCGCTTCTAGGTTTCACGTTACTAGCCAGGATGCCCGGATCAAGGGACCAGGTAGGGGATTGGTCTTGCCTGCAGGTGACGAAATCGACTACAAGCTCATCCGCAATGGTCGGCGGAATCTCGGTTTTTTGATCGATGAGCAGGTGAAACATGAACCAGTCCTTACGATGGTCTCTTCTTGCGATCCTGGTCCTGGGCAGTATCAACCTGCCAGCACGCGCCGGTAACCAGGAAGTACCAGTCGTCGCGGGCACAGTCGAGACGGCCTCGTCACTGTTACTGATCGTGGAAGTGGGTGACCTGAAAGATCAGCTAGAGAAGGGGCTGAAGGCTCGTCGGCCTGCAGAACTGGCTTTTATTGCCCACGTCGTGGTACTGGTAAAAACCAATAAATTGCCCTTGCCGCTGGTCAAATCGGTATTCCAGTGGGCCCGCAAACGGGGTGCAAAAATCAACTACCCATTTCCCTACTTCGAACGCGCGTTAAGAATAAGGGCTAAGAAACTAGGCATCATCATCTAGATTTCAGGGCTCCATGAAAACGCTTATTCGAAACGCTTCCGTGATCCTGCCATCCGGCATGGCATCTGTATCGGTACTGGTCGATGGTTCTCGCATCGCAGATATTGACCCCGCTATCCAGGTTAGCGCTGATGAGGTGATCGACGCGACCGGTCTACACCTCCTGCCAGGAGTGATCGATGACCAGGTACACTTCCGTGAACCAGGCCTGACCCACAAGGAAGATTTACATCATGCATCCCGGGCCTGTGCCAAGGGCGGCGTGACGACCTTCCTGGAAATGCCCAATACCAATCCCAACACGATCGATCAGGTACGACTGGAGGCCAAGTTGGCACGGGCAGCCGAGGTGAGCCTGGTCAATTATGGATTCTATATCGGTGCGACGCCGGATAACGTAGCCCAGCTCAAGCAGGCCACCCGTACCCCGGGTATCAAGATCTTTATTGGATCCAGTACCGGAAATCTACTGGTAGATCGGCAAGAGGACCTGGAGGCAATTTTTGCAGAAACGACGTTGCCAATCACCGCTCACTGTGAAGACGAATCGACTATCCAGGAAAACTGGAAGCGCTATGCAAAGACCACGGACGTGGCTGACCATTCTCGAATTCGTGATCACCAGGCTGCCATGGTTGCTACCAGGCGTGCGATTGACCTGGCACTTAGGCACCAGCATCGCTTTCACGTATTACACGTATCAACGGGCGCGGAAACCGGGTTGCTGCGAGACCATCATGACCTGATCACGGCGGAGGCGTGTCCGCATCACCTATTTTTCCACGTCGGCGATTACGAACGACTGGGAACGTTGATCCAGATGAATCCGTCGATCAAGACGGCCGAGGATAATCAACAGTTGTGGACGGCTCTTCAGGAAGGCGATATCCAGGTGATCGCTACCGATCATGCGCCCCATACATGGGAAGAAAAACAACAGCCGTACCCGGCCTCTCCCGCCGGGCTACCGGCGGTGGAAAACTCGCTGGCCCTGATGCTGAACCAGGTACATGCAGGTCGCTGTACCCTGGAGCAAGTGGTGCATTGGATGTGTGATGCACCAGCGAGGGTGTGGGATATTGTGAACAAGGGCCGCATCGAGGTTGGCTATGATGCGGACCTGGTCCTGGTCGACCTGGCCCGATCCCAGGAAGTTCGCAATGCGGAGCAGCAAACCAAGTGCGGGTGGAGCCCCTGGGACGGGGAAACCCTCGTGGGTTGGCCGGTGCGTACCTGGGTCATGGGTCACAGTGTCTATTGCGATGGCACATTCGACGATCAGCAACTGGGACAGGAAGCCCGCTTTGACCACGCTCGGGGAGGTTACTGGAAGACGGGTGACTGATGGATCCCGGTCGCTTACTGCTCAGCCAGGGGGAGCGTGGTCACGATCTGAGCGTCTACCTTGCTGCCAGCAACCGCCGTCACCAGGACCTGGCTGGCCGGTTCAATATCGATCAGTCCGTTCAGCTCAACAGTACCATTGACGGTGCTGCGTGTACCACGAATGGGCAGTCCCGAGATGGTGGCAAAGCGCACGTCGGCGTTGGCCAGCGTTTTTAGCGGGGGCAGTCGACAACTAATGGGGCGCCCGGTTGTTTGCAATGGAACCTGGGCTTCTCCCCCTCCCCGTGGCTTGTCTTGTGGTGCATCGATCAGGTTTCGGATTCGGAACTGTACGTTTCCATCAATCCGGGGGTCGAAGTGCATCTCGAGGAAATTCCAGTACTGGGGACCCTGGCGAGGTTTTTTCGAGGGCGATTCAAAGGCCTTGTGATAGAGTGCCGTGATTTCCAGCTCCCGCTCGTCGTAGTCTTTCATGCGTGGTCCGAAACCCGGTTTTAACTGCCGCCCGCCGGTACGTCCGATTGGCCCAAAACTACACTCGTACAGGTTGTGTTCCAGGTTTTTCATGATGCAGCCATTGTGGACATCCCCGTAGACCGAGAAGATACCATCGCGGCTACCGAACAATTCCAGCACGCGATCGCAACCCGCTTTCACCCAGCCTGCATAATCTGCCACGACGCGATTGCGTTGCTTCATGGGGGCAGGTTCCCAGATGGTATGCATGCCATTGATGCCCGTAGCCATGATCAGTGGAGCAGAGCTGTTGGTAACGAGTTCTTGTAACCAGGCAAATTGCTCTTCACCAAGCAAGCTGCGCGTGGGATCCGTGCGATCATAGATATCTTCCTTACCACCCCACCCCTCGGTTTCCCAGATATGGGTATCCTGGGAACTGCGCCAGAGGCGAGCATCGACGATTGCCAGCGTAAAGTCACGGTTGGGCATGACCCAGGCGGACCAGCGTTTCGGGTTGTCCACGGGCGAGGGTTTTTCGTCGCCGCTGATCAGGTGCTGAACGATCTGGAAATTGCGGCGCATGTATTCGCGGTCCTGGCCCAGGTCCTCGCGCCGTCGCAAGGCCAGTTGTTCCGGACCCTTGACATCATCCATGCCGTAATCGTGGTCACCTGGATTCATGGTGTTCCAATGTCGCATCATCTGCCAGCGCGAGGTGGGACCCGCGATAGCTGTCATCATTTGCAGGTAGGCATCGTCCACGCTGGGCGTGTACAGCAGCAGTTCCAGGTACCAGATGTCATCTTCCCAGACCATGATCTGGAAATCGTAGTCTTCCAGATGTTCGTAGGCCTTGATAGCGGGTTGATCGTGGATCCAGTTTTCCTGGAATTTGCCGGCGTTACCCCCATCGAATTCGCCATGGATCGCATGGCAACTCAGGCCGCAGAGGCGGTAGGGTGCCTGCAGCCGGGGTAAACGACCGACGTATTCTTTCTTGCCAAGGAAGCCACTCCGCGGATCCGCTGTGACGTTACGTCCATCTTTCCAGATGGTGTAATACATCTTGGCCTGTCCCGGGTCCAGGGGAAGGGTGGCATCGATGACTGCTGTGGCCCGGCGAAAATCATTCGTGATGATCGTACCACTACCAGCCACGGGGACCTGTTCCCAGCCCTGGTCAGGTCTTTCCAGCGGGCTGATACGAATCTCTGCCTTGTCCCCCTGGTCTCGAAATACTGTGACGAAGCGGCAGGTCCACTTACCATCGGCATTCTTGTGGAGCGTATTGCCCAGCGGATAGCCGACGCGCAGCTGGTTCACTTCTGACAGGATGGATTCGTTGTCCTCGGGTACCAGCAGGACTCGTCGGATTTCCACGTCCAGCAGTCCACGGGTAACCACCCCGAAGTAACCTCGGGTCATGGCCGCCTGGTCGACGCCCTGGCACTCGACGGTCGTGACCTGGTCCTTGAATACGAACTGTGCAGTAACGTTTGCCTTGACTGCATCAGTAGGATCCACCTTCAGGTAGATGACGATCGGGTCTCCCGCTTTGAGGGCTGACGCTGGTTTCTCGGATTGTTTTTGTGCGGGTGTGGGAAGATCCTTGGCATGGTCATAAATGCCAAAAGTCTGGTTGTCTCGCCAGGCTGCGTACCAGCAGGCCTGGCCCACCCGACTGCCTCCGTACCAACTTTCCATGCGCGTCTTGGCTCCAAAGCAGATCCCAATCAGTCCATCTCCGGGATTGATCTCAAAGCCTGCTGTTTTTTCAGGCAACTGCTGGATGGTCGCTTCCATCACGATCATGTAACTGCCGGAGAGGTTCCAGTCCCGCCTCCACAGCATGCCGTAGGGTGGCGAGCTCAAGTACTCAGTGGGCATCACGCCATTGTTGATATTGTTGGTCTCGTAGTGAAAGGGAAAGCCGGTTTTTCGCGCTCGGTCACCACGGGTTCGTACGCGACGACGCAGGGCGTTATTCTCGATTTTCCAGTAACCTGGATTGAGGGATTCCCAGCCATCCCCGTGGTAGAAGGTATCGGATTTCTGGAAGTCATCCACGACCAGCAGTTCGCCCGTAATATTTTCACCGAGCGAGACTCTCTTGTCGTTCACCGCATCCTGTCCATGCACCTGCGAGGAAGCCTGGTTCAGCGCGGTGATGCCACCGGCAGCCGCCAGCGAGGTTTCATGAAAGGCCCGCCGCGATACACCACTGGACCGTGGGTCAGATGCATTCTCACGACGGGATGGTTGCTGGTTAGCCATGGTCAAGGGAGTCCGGATTGTACTTCAATAAAACCGTCCTGAAGCGAAACGCTCCAGTCGTGGCCATTCGTTCGCGTGACATCCCTGAAAAGATGGTGCCGACCCTGCGAAACGCCGCACCAACAACATCCTGCATCCATGAGCAGGAAATGACGGTTGCTTTCAGGATAAACCAAAACAGGGTACCTTTGCAAAGAGGTAAGCGCTGTTTTCAGCAGAGTTTTTTATCAGCAGGGAATTTTTGAAGGCAGGTTCCGTCCGGACCAGGCCCGGGAGAGTGTCATGAAACCAAAAGAAGAATTGCTGGATGTGATCGAACAAATTCGTAGCGAACAGAGCCCTGTCGGCATAGATGCCGTGTATGTCCACGCCTTGATCCTGGATCAACTGGCCTCCCTGGATAGCCGGCTGCAGGAAATCGAGTCGCGGCTAGGATCCGGGTGAAGCTGCCGGCGGGGAAAGGGCCTGGCGTACCAGCTCGGGGGGGACATCGTTGACCAGTTCGACGTGTCCCAGCTTGGTGGGCAGCACGAAATGCAGCTTGCCGTGTTCCACTTTCTTGTCATGTTGCATCGCTTCCAGCAGGGCCTCGGTATCGAGATCCGAGACGGTAACAGGAAGATGGCAGGCTCTTAACAGGGACTCCTGTCGTGAAATCATTGCCTCGTCTACCCGGTCCAGGGAGGCGGCCAGGCGCGCCGCACACATCATCCCGATCGAGACGGCTTCGCCATGAAGAAAGCGACCGTAATCAGTGACCGTTTCAAAGGCATGACAAAAAGTATGCCCGTAATTGAGAATGGCTCGCAACCCGGTTGTCTCGCGTTCATCGTTTTCCACCACACCGGCTTTTAACTGGCAACAGCGTGAAATGATGGTTGCCAGGATTTCCGGATCGCGGGTATGAATCTTGGACACGTTTTCTTCCAGTAGAGTGAAAAACTCGGCATCCATGATCACACCGTATTTGATTACCTCGGCCAGGCCGGCCTGGTACTCACGGTCAGGCAGGGTGTGTAGCACCAGCGGATCGATCAGGACACCTGCGGGTTGCCAAAAGGACCCCACCATGTTCTTGGCACGGGCCAAATTGATTCCGACCTTGCCACCCACGCTGCTGTCGACCTGGGCTAATAGCGTCGTGGGAACCTGAATCAATGGCAGCCCCCGGGTATACGTGGCCGCCACGAATCCGGCCAGGTCGCCTACCACGCCTCCACCCACGGCAATCACGACCGTACGCCGGTCTGCCTTGATGTCCAGCAGCTCGCCTCAGATTTCTTCCATGATCCGTAGCGATTTACTTGATTCCCCGGCCGGGATCGTCAGCAAGTCGCAGGTAATACCAGCCTGCGCCAGGTTCTCGGAAACAATTTGCGCGTGGGTGGTCTTGAGATTGGAATCGGTGATGACCACCGCATGGGTTAACTCGGTCGCTGCCTGGACAAGGGACGCTGTTTTTCGCAGCAACCCGGATCCAATGTAAATCTCGTAGGACCGGTCACTCAAATTAACCGGGATACGAATAATATCAGTATCCACCGTGAGACTCCCCACCGAGACACGCTAGGCCTCCAGCCGTTGCAAGTCTTCCTCTGTTACCGTGATTTGTCTACAGAAACCGGTCAGCACACGCACGTATTCCAAGTCCGCACAGTTCTCGGGATCCCCGTGTAAACCTTCTTCCAGGCGAGCTCTTTCGTCCGCTTCCAGGTGGTCGTATTCGGCCGACCACACCGTGTTGGTTTCAACGATCAACGCTTCGCGGTATGGGTCAAACTTGTCAGCCACAACCTAGGCCTCCTCGTCAATTAGCAGTCGGATCCAGCCCAACTTGTTGCCGACTGGATATCGTTTCAGGATCCCGCCTAGTATACTCCGAGCAGGGAGTTGCGAGAATACCGTACCGGGAGCCAGGGATGCAGCGGGGACAAATCGCTATCGTGTTGATCGTCGGGGTTGCCATCGCCATGGCAGGCTATACCTGTTGGCACCAGTATCGCAAGGGCTACCAGGCACTACGGTTCTGGGGCCAGCAGTCCGCCACGTTGATCCGCCACGCCCCGCAGGTCGAGTTGTTGAAACTGGCCGGAGATCGACAGGCCGACGATGAAGTTTTCATTGGAAATGCAGCACCACTGTCGGTATTGCGGATCGGCGACCAGGATGTCCCGGTCCTGCAGCGGGATGATATCAGCACCATGAGAGGCCTGGTCCATGCACGCCATACCCTGATTGTCGATCGTAATTTTGACTGGCAGCAGCCGGTAACCAATCTTGCTACTGACTGGGATTTTGCGTTGCGATTTTCCGATCAGCAGCAGCAGGTCACGCTGGTCTTTTCCCTTCACCAGCGGGTGGTGCGGTCACTCGATCATGATCGACAGTTGAAAATGAACGAGGCGCTCGATCGTATCGTGGAATTCTTCCAGCCGCAACTTGATTTACAGGTGGACAAACCTGGTCCCTAGGTTCGTGCTTAAACACCGCTCTTGTTCGGCAGGGTCATGCGAGATATTCCCATTCCCGCCAGTAATCCTGCGGCGTGAGCCAGATTGGCTATCGGCATCGTACCGGCCTGCGTGAGAAAGACGCAGAAAAATAACCAACCGATCATGAACATGATCGTGGTCGGATGGAGAAACAGTCGTGCGGAGGGGTCCATTCGCATGCGCACCCAGATGAATCCCAGTAATCCGTACACCACCCCGGACATGCCGCCATGGTTCCAGGTACCACTAAAAGCTTCCCAGGTCGTGGGCGCCAGGGATTGCGCGAGGACGGATAGAATCGCAATGGTGACAACGAGGCCGGCATAGCGCGGTGTGCCATAGCGTGCTTCCAGGGATGATCCCAGGTCATGCAACCATAGCATGTTAAACACCAGGTGCATGATACCCATGTGCAGAAAAATCGGTGTAACCAATCGCCATAATTCCCAGGGGTTCGTTTGTAAGCTGATCAATGCCAGTCGCTGTTCATCCTGGGCGGTCACCATGCCGTTTTCGTCCAGGATGGCTTGACGTTCCCGTTGCACTAATGCAGCGTCGGCGAACTGAAGGTGACGCGACCAACCATTTTTGGGAGCCCGTGCGTTTAACAGCGTGCCAGCCAGTAAGCTCACCAGGACGGAAAGAGCGATCAACATCTTGGTCAGCGGGTTGTGCCGCTTGCCCCGCCCCTGTCGCCACTGGCCACGCATCTGGACATGCTGCCGCTTTACCTGTTCCTGGCGTTCTTGCTGCCGCTTGGCGTCTTCCTGCTGCAAGGTCGTGGCTGTCTGCACCGCTTCGCGATACCGCGTATGTTCCGGGTCCGCCTGGAATTGTTCGAAAATCTCCAGGGCAGCTGGTAAATCGTCTTCTTCGCGTACCCAGATCAGCCAGCCAGCATCATCCTGCTCCGTATGTGCCTCGATTCCCTCGGTAATCAGGTATGCCGTTAGCCGACGGGCATGTTCTTCGTTGGTTAACGAGGTTAATTGTCGCATGGATGGATAGCTCGGGTAATAAGGTAAAGCGTGGTATTGCTGGTTGCTAGCACATTCGTTGTACCCGAAGTGACTATTGCTGGAACAGGGGGTTGCGGCGACTCACCTAGGCGTAATCGTCGTGATTTGTCTATAATCCCTCGCCACAGAATTGGCCCTGGCAGGGATATCGGTCCATCATAAGGAGTTTGTTTACATGCGTTCGATAGCCGTTCTTAATCAAAAGGGAGGCGTGGGTAAAACGACCACCGCAGTGAACCTGGCTGCCGCCCTGGCGGAACGTGGTGAACGCGTGTGCTTGCTTGATCTGGATCCCCAGGCTCATGCCTCGCTTCACCTGGGCCTCGCCCTGGCGGATGATGATCGATCGATCTATGACGTGCTGACCGGGAGCGCGCAAGTGGCGGAAATCTGCCAACTGATCAGTCCGAACTTGTGGCTGGTTCCCTCACATCTGAACCTGGCTGCCGCGGAAATGGAGTTGGCCAACGAGGTGGGCCGCGAACTTATCCTGCGAGATCAACTCGCCTCGGAAACCGATCGTTTCGACTACCTGATTATTGATTGTCCTCCCTCCCTGGGTGTTCTGACGATCAACGCGCTGGCGGCAGTCCAGGAGGTATTCTTGCCACTGCAACCGCATTTCCTGGCCTTGCATGGTCTGAGTAAATTACTGCGCACGATTGATGTGGTGTCCCAGCGACTCAATGACACGTTACGGTTGACTGGCGTGGTGCTCTGCATGTACGACTCGGGAACCCGCTTGGCGGGTGAAGTGACGGGGGACGTGGAACAGTTTTTTGCCAGCCAGACGGAATCAGAAAAAGCCTGGTCGGATGCCTGCACGTTTACCACGCGCATTCGTCGCAATATTCGCTTGGCCGAGGCCCCCAGTTTCGGGCAGTCGATTTTGCAGTATTCCGCTAAATCGCCGGGTGCCGAGGATTACCGTGCGCTGGCCGAGGAAGTGCACTACCAGTCCTGTCAGCATGACGACATATTACGGGTTGAAAATGCAAAACCCTCGCTGGGCTCGTAAAGTCACGCGATCGGGAAGGAATCCTGGCGTCTGCTAGCAACCTTGCTGCCAGGGGCCCGTAGGGCCCCACAAAGTGCCTTGTTTTGAGCGATTAAATGGGTCTGGTTGCGTTTGCACCCGTTTGCTACGCGGGACCGATTTTGCTGGTTTTGCGGAATATGCAAGGAAAAAGCCAAGATCGTTTCTTCTCTTGGTCGATTTCCAAGGTAACTCCTTGCGCTATTTTTGTAGAAACACGAATCCCAGGACGGACGGGCCATCAAGAGCCCTCAAGGTGAAAATCATGTTGCAGCGATCTTTGGTAGTAGCGGTGATCAGCTACCTTTGGTGTGGTCTGGCCACGCTGAGTTGGGCTCAGCTTCCAGGAGAGTTGGGTGCCACGTACCTGGCAGAGAATCGTCCAGGGCCGGGCGTGGTCCATTCGGTCTTGCCGCCACCCGTGCTGGAGCAGTCAGGCGTGTTAAAGCAGTCAGGCCCGCTGCTACGGGAGAACTTTCCCGTGGTAGCGCCGTTACCGGCTACGGAGAATATATCGTTGTTGCTGGCTGGCCATGAGGCGCAGGCAGATGCCAAGGGACATGCCGCAAAAGGGGACAAGGATAGTGCAGTCTGGTTCACGAGCATGTCGGGCCTGGTGATGACACGAGACCGTGCCAATAACGTTGATTTGTCATTTAGTACGGAATTACTGACCCCCACGCTGTTGAGTACGCACGACGCTTCCATGGAATGGGGTGGTGGTTTCGATATTCGGTTTGGACGCTTTTTCAATAATCGTCAACGGGCCTGGGAAGTGGTTTACTGGGGTTTGTTTGCGGACGCCGAGACTGCCAGTGTGGTCGATCCTGGTGCAGCGGATTTGAATACGACATTCCAATTTGATTCACTTTCATACAATGGCCTGGCGAACCCGGTGACGGGTTTCTTTAACGGTGCCGCTCGCCACCAACTGGTTCGTGACCATGAATTTCATAACATCGAAGTGAACTTATGGGGTAACACCAACGGCCTCAAGAAGGCTGACGGCTTGCAGGTCGGCTGGCTGGCCGGGATCCGGTTTTTTCGCTTTCGCGACAGTCTCAAGTTCATGAGTGACAGCAGTGATGGTGTTTTCACGGGAGCTGTTGACGAGGTTACCTATTCCATGGATACGCAAAATCGCCTGCTGGGTGTCCAGCTGGGTGGCCTGGCCCAGCACGGTGTATCCGATCGCTGGAGTCTCCATGGTGGTATCAAGGTCGGGTTATTTGGCAACCACCTGACCAACAGCAGCCAGATAGGCGGTGCCGCGGGTAGTGCCTTCGTGGATGATATCACCAACCCGTTCGATCAGCATCACTACCGTCTTCACAACCACAAGGATGATGTGGCCATGCTGGGCGAAATTGAGCTGGGAGCAACCTTCCAGATCCGTGAGCACTGGCGAGCGTTCCTGGGCTATCGTGCGGCTGCCCTGACCGGAGTGGGGCTCTCGACCAACCAGTTTCCCAGCGACTTTTCAAACCTGACTGAAGCGGCTGAGATTCGCAGCAACGGGAGCCTCATCCTGCATGGTGGCTACGCTGGAATCGAATTACTCTACTAGGCCTACCCGGTAGGCCTACCCGGTAGGGTCTGCACGGTGGTCCTAGGTAGGTAACTGGTTACCATCCGGGGTCAAGACGAGTGTCTTGAGAGCTTCCAGGCTGGCCACCAGGTTTTCAGGTGAGATCTTTTCCCACTTGTCCGCCTTGTGATGAAGGATGGCCAGTTTGAAGGCTTCAAAGGCGTCGGCCACGTTTTCCGGAAGTTCTGGCAGTTGATCGAACGGTCTTACCGTGGGAGCGCTGGGAGTTACCTGGGCAGCGGATTTGGTTGTTTCAGCCTCGTTCTCGTTCTTGCTGGAGGACTCAGGTTGAATTTCATCAGTCGAGCCGAAATCGGGTCCCTCGGGTCGTGGTCCCTGGGCTTCCTCGTAAGAGGCGGATAGTCGGGGTGGAATCGTCTCGTCTTTAGTTACGTTATGATCTTCATCGATATGTGCATGAATGATATCGTGATCGTCGGGAAATTCTTCCGGGCTGCCACCCAGTGCCTCGTGCCGTTGCTGTCGCATTTGTGATATCGACCACGTGTTCTGGACGGCTCCTTCCAGCCACATCTCGGCATCATCCCATTCGACAACTGCCTGAAAATGGCTCCAGAAAAGACCCTTGTACTTAGGGAAGACGCCACCAAAACGGAGTGCCACGCGCCGCAGTCGACCCACGTGCTGTCCACTGACCGCCTTCACTCGCTGTGACCAGGCTTCATCCGAATATTCCGTGGCGGGGGAACCGGCAGCGATGAGCGTTTCTCGCCATTGTTGAATGATCCGGCCCTTTTCCCAGTTAGTACGGCTGACCAGTCGTTCCCAGCGACCCACGAACGCCATGGACTTGCGATCCACGACTTGCTGGTCGGCGGTTTCCACGGTTATTGTCGAAGCGTTATCAGCCATTCTTGCACTATTCCTTATCCGGTTCATGACCGGTTAGATTTGAAACCAACGGCTGTATCATCCAGCGGGGACGATCCAGCGAGTCACCTAAGGTAACAGCGCTGCGACAAAGAAAAAGAGAACCCCGGGAGTTTTAGAAAAGCACTTTCTGGACAAGCGATCCGCAGCCTGATGACCTGTCGGAGCAGTGGGGAAAAGATGTCGATAAGCGAACCCAGGCGGTTATCGCTGCGGTGGGAAGCCTGGGAACAGGCTATTTCGGAGATTTTGGTTTCTTGACAGGTGTGTCGGGCTGATCGCTTACGGTCCTGGCTGGGCTGGAATGAGCGCTTACGATCAGGACGATGCGCAACATGGACGGTGCCAGGTCCTGGCGTTCTTGCTGGGCCTGTGATGTGACCGTTGCGGCCAGGAAGCGAGCCTCTTTCTTGGCCTGGTCCAGTTGTTCGTCGGCACTTTGGGACGGTTCGTTTTTATCGGCCTTGCCTTTCAGTTTTTCCTCCGGTCGCTGGCCACGTTGTCCGCCAGGTTTGTCGGCAAGGGGTAAAGCTAACCTGGGATCTGAATCTTTCTTACCCGGTGCCTTGAGGCTCTCCTTGGTCAACAGGTTCACGCCGGGACGGGGGGCTCGTTGTACCTGGTGATGATCCGAGAGGTTCCGGACCAGTTCATCCAATGTTTCCTGAGTGGCCTCGAGGGTGATCACCCGATAAGAACCGTCTCGCTTGCTGCGCCGCGCTACTTCGGTATCGCGGTTCTTTTTCTCGCCGCTCTCCTCGGCTTCCTTGTCCTGTGGTAGCTGCGACTTCTTGCCGTCACGCTCTCTGAGACCGGCGGCCGCTGGAGCATCGTCCAGCGACCTGGTGGCTTGACCGCGAAAACCAGCGGAGGCCACGGGATCGTAATTAAATGCCAGTTGCTGTTCAACCAGGGTTCGCAGCACAGCCTGTTGCTCGTAGTCTTCCTGGGAGATGTTGATATAGATAACGGTTTCCCGGGGCGTCACTGTTTTCTGATTTGTGGACAAAATCTCGTTTGCTGGAGCCGGTGGTGATCCAAAAGAAGCGGCCTCACTCCTTTTACGAGCGTTGGCTGGCTGGGCCTGGTTTTTTCCTGGGGAGCCTGCCGTGTCAGCCTCGGCAGCTGGGGCGCGAGCGCCGCCGGCCATTTGTGCGGATTCCTCTTCTCCCTCAAGACCGAGGGTTTCCGTTGATTCCTCTCCAGGCATGGTCGAGGCGGGAGGAGTGGAGGATGCCTTCTGATCGTTGTTGGCATCGGTGACTTGGTATACGTCCTGGTTACCTTGACGAAACAGCAGTGCGAGCACCAGGGTGGCAGCAAGAGCCGTGGTGGCCCAGATCAGGTGTTTCAGGTTTGCTGGCTGGTTTAACCTGGCGCCTGGATTGGCGATCTGGACGGCAGCGGTTTTAGTACCGTCGGAAGTACCGGGTGTTTCCGATGTTCCAGTCAAGATAGCTCGTTCGGCGCGGCGCAGGATCTGCTGCGTGTAGTCCTGGCTCGGTTCACTGCGGGGGATTGCCTGCAGCTGATCGTGAAGTGCCTGCAGGTCTTCCAGCAATTGCTGGCTTTGCGGATCTTCCAGCAGGGCCTGCTCGACGCGGGCTTGCTCATCGCTGGTGAGTTCACCATCTATGTAAGCACTAATCAGTTCTTCAGGTATTTTGTCATTCATGGTTCAGGAAGAATTCTCATGTAAAATGGCTTTTAACTGTTCGTGTAACTGCATCCGGGCGCGATGCAACCTGCTGCGTACCGTTCCGGCGGGCAGGTCGAGTATCTCGCCAATTGTTTCGTAGCAGAAGCCTTCCATTTCGCGCAACGTAAGAACGGCTCGGTGCTCGGCATGCAAGGCTGTCATGGCCCGATGGAGCTGGTCAGCTCGTTCTGCACGCAGCAGTCGATCTTCCGGTAGTTCACCGATATCTATCGGTTCCGTGCCGGCGATCTCCCGCTGGTGATCAACGGAGGATTCTGGTTTCTTTTTTCGTTTGCGACTGATCGAAATGTTGAAAGCAATGCGATACAGCCATGTGTAAAAGGCGCTGTTGCCCCGGAAGGAGTCCAGTTTTACGAAGGCCTTTACAAAGGCCTCCTGCAGAACATCTTCCGCTTCTTCGCGACTGCGCGTGACGTGCAAGAACGTGTTGAAGAGGCGGCCCTGGTATTTAAGGACCAACGCTCCAAAAGCGTCGCTATTGCCAGCCAGCGTGTCGCTGATTAACTGTGCGTCGTCTCTCACACCTGCTCCAGAATACTCAGACGCCTAACGGCAGAAAATAGTTCCCGGCTTGCCATGAAGTTACAGTAAAAACACCTTAAAAGTATCTTCGCGTGCCGAGTAAATGATGTCAAATCTTTGCCACAAAATAACTTAGAACCTGTCGTGCCGGCTGTCAAAAACCACGGAAACAACAATCGCTTTACCCCGATTGCGGTGCTGGCAGTGCCAGTTCAGCCGGGCGACTTAAGATCCTTGCCCACAGCAATCCGGCCACGATTAACATCAAGATACTAACCCATTGTGCGATGGTGAGCCCGGTACCCCACTGATCCGGTTCGTCACTGCGGATAATTTCCAGCAGGAAGCGGGTGAGCGGGTAGACCGTGAACATGCCGGCGACCAGTTCACCATCACGTCGGCGCGCCGGGTACCATGACCAGGCCAGCAGGGCGATCAGGGCAGCATTGATACTGCTGAATAACTGCGTGGGAACGACACCCAGGGATTTTTCGGGGAGCTGGTTGAGTGTCCAGTGGACAACTGCTTTTTGATCCCGCGCCAGGGTCACGGCGATCCTGGTGTCAGATCGTGTCGGGGAACGCAATTGTTCGCCTGACAAGCTGTCCAACCGATGGATCTGATCACCCACCACGACTCCCTTCTGCGCGGCCAGGCTGCCAGGGACGACACCTGATACCGTCCGGGTCGATTGCGTTTCATCACGGCTGACTACCATGCCCAGCAGTCGACCATTGTTGAGTTGTTCCATGTAGGCCGGGGCACCCCGGGGAAAATGAATGCAGCTGAAATCATCTTCACAGATGCCGCCCCAGCAGCAGCCATTGAGGAGGCAGCCGATGCGCCCGAAAGCCAATCCGAGCGCCAGTCCGGGTACGAATACATCCAGCGTGGCAAGCTTTGGTAACCGATGCCGTTGGATAATTAGCAGGAAGGCCAGCATGCCACCGATCAGTGAACCATAGACTACCAGGCCCCCCTCCGTGAATTTCAAGACATTGCTGATCAGCGTGGTCCAGGCGGGGGGATGCAACGGGTCATAATAATCGTGCCAGTACTGGACCACGAAAAACAATCGCGCGCCAATGATACCCAGTACGAAACACCAGAAGGACATGGAAAAGATAATGTCGGGATGCAGCCCCGCTCGGCGGGCCAGTTGCTGGGTTAGTCCCACTCCCGAAACGACGGCGATCAGGAACATGACGCCGTAGCCGCGAATGGCAAGACCTAGCGGATTTCCCTGGGTATCAGTGGCTTCGAGCCACGGCAACATCCAGGTGATGGCGGCTGCCCCAAAAGCGATCATCGGCAGGTAACTCAAGGTGTCGCGATTCCATCCCTGGCGGCGTCCTAGCCAGGCAACCGTACCCGTGCCCCAGAGGAGCCAGATGATCAGCAACCATCCACAGCCGAAGACCGGGATGCCAAGAATCTCGTGGGGAATGACTAGCAGGGTTTGTTTCATAGTGACTTGTTAATCGGGTACCAGGCGACAGTTATCGATCAAGCGCACGTTTCCGAGATGAGCTGCCAACAGTAGCATGGCCGGTTCATCTACCTGTTCCACTTCGACCAGCGTGGCAGGATCCACGATGGCAACATAGTCAACGTCTTCTACGCCCGCTTCCCGTAATTGTTCTCGGATACCTTTCGTTAAGGATCGGGCCGATCGCTCTGCTTCGTCCACGCGTTGCTGTGCCCACCGCAGACACCTCGACAGGACCGCGGCCTGCTTGCGCTGGTCGGGATCCAGGTATTGATTGCGGGAACTTAGGGCCAGGCCGTCCTCGTTGCGCACGATCGGGCAAATCTCGATCTCGATTGGGAAATTCAAATCGCTGACCAACTGCTGGATCACCATGGCCTGTTGATAATCTTTTTGACCAAGAAAAGCCACGTCAGCCGGTATGATGTTGAAGAGCTTACTGACCACGGTCACCACCCCGCTAAAATGGTGGGGCCGGTAAGCACCTTCCCAGGGTTGTGCAGCTGCGGGAGGGTCGACCCGGGTGGAAAAACCTGCTGGATAAATCTCCTTTTCGGCGGGGGCAAAGACCAGGTCGACATCCAGTTGAGCCAGCTGAGCGAGATCGTTTTCCAACACCCGAGGGTACTCATCCATATCCTCCCCGGGTTCAAATTGAGCCGGGTTGACGAAGATTGTAACGACAACGAAATCACACTGTTCGCGGGCAGCCGCCACCAGGCTGAGGTGACCGTCGTGCAGGGCACCCATCGTGGGAACCAGGCCGACGCGTTGCCGCTTGGCGCGCAGTTGCAGGATGGTTTCCTGGATCTGTTGACACGATCTGACAAGTAGCGGTTGTTTACTCATTTCAGTTACCTTGGGCACAGCCCGGGTTGATTCGGTTCAGGGTCAGTTTACCGCATTGACTGCACCGCTGCCTCTACTTCCTGCAGAAGTACCTCGGGATCAGCAGTGGTCAGGTGCAGCAGGGGACCCTGCTGGGGTTGAAGAGCCATCTCCCTGAGATGCCGCTGAAGCCCCTCCGGGCCGGCAAGAGCGACATCAATCAAGATCCGCAACTTGGGATGGACGGCCTTTGAAAGCGCTTGCTGAGCGCCGGCCGTCAAGGGTCGAGTCGTTTCCTTATCATGATGGTGTGCAAGGTAGGCGACGCTCTGCGGTAACCAAAAATCGCTGACAGCAAAGTCACCGGGTGCGGTCGTGTCGAACCTGGCCAGGATCGCGATTCGTTGTTCGATGAGCTTCATCTCGTTTTCATTGGTTGTCACGTCCGGGGCGGCTGGCGTGAGCAACGGTTGACCCGCGAGACGTTCTGTTACGCGGCTTGCCACGCTTGTTTTTCCAGAGCCAGGTGGACCAACTAGTGCCACGTAATTTGCGGCGCTCTGCAGGTGCTCTAATAATTGCTGAATGGTCCAGCCATTTTGTGGATGGACGAGGGCGGCGGCAATTTCCGCTGCTGGCTCCAGGACGAAACGTCGAAATGACATGTGGGAGTGGGGCACCTGCAGGTTGTCCTCGTTGAGAATCAACGAGTCGTACAACAGCAGGTCCAGGTCGATGGTTCGTTGGCTCCAGCGCTCGACACGTTCTCTGCCCAGCTCAGTTTCCACGTCTTGCAGCAGCTTCAATAATTGCCGTGGAGACAGGGTCGTGTTGATGAGCAGTGCAGCATTAAGAAAATCATCCTGTCCAGGAGGGCCCCCGACCGGTTTTGTCTGGTAGGGATGACTGCACGCTGTTACCTCGACCAGGGGATGTTCTGATAGTCGGTGGACGGTGCGGTCCAGGGAGTCAGTACGATTACCCAGGTTGGCGCCGAATGCGATGAGTGATGTAGCCATGGTTTATAAGAGCGCAAAAAAAAGGCGGTCAAGAACAAAGTAATTTTGTCTTGCCGCCCTCGGCTTGTCCCGCGCGATCCCTGCGCGAAGTTGCCTAAAAACGCATGGGAGGGACATCCGAACCACGACAAAAGTCGCCGACCGTCGATCCACTCAGTCGTCGCCCCCCAAGCTGTTTATTTCTCTTGTTCAATAAACATTCAATCTCAACACAGGCCACAGTGTAACGTAATGTCGAGACAATGAAACCGTCTAAAAAAAGTTTTAGTAAATGAAAATGAAAAGTCGTCGATGACCAAAAATAGTTTGGGCCGTGCACATTAAAAAGTGTTGCGCAGCCCGCCAGGAATCGAGTTGATCTCGTGGGGATAAACCGGATCGTGATCGCGCACCGCTAGCCCAGGCACATTTGGGTGCAGCTAAAAACTTTGTATGACAGCTGATTCCAGAATAGAGGCTGTCAAGCCAGTAACACGAATGAAATTGGGTTAGCGAAGATCCAATAAGTCGTAACGAAGTTCACATTTTGGGAGGCAGCAGGAAAATGTCAAGCTACCCGCACGAAAGTTTTTTGGAAAGCGGCAGTAGAGGTTGCTTGGAACCGAAAATGGAAGCGCAAAAAAAACTGATCAAGCGGAAGGTTTCAAACGTAACAGGGGAAAGTCAATTAGCGGCCCGGGCGGTCGCCGTGTGGCGGCGTGGAAAGGAGCAGGAACACGCGAGCGAGCAAGAAAGGATAGTGAATCTGCAAACGAATCCACTGGAAATAAAGGTTGGACTGCCGGCCAGCGGGAAAAACAGCATTGCCAACAATTTTTATTCCCGCTACAGATACCAAGAGATGAAACTTCACTGATAAACGGATCAACATATGATGGGCCGAGTGGCGACGGATGGCCGGATTTCCCTGGAAGAACTGAACTTGGCACGACAGGAATTGCTGCAACTGGCTGCCGGTCTCGTTCAGGATGGATCTGAAAACGATTCCATGGCAACCTTCCAGGTGCTGGAAAAAATTCTTGGCGCAGACGTTTGCCAGCGGGTTGGTATCTACCCGATACCAGAAACTTTTACACTCTCGGTGGTGATTCCTGTCTACAACGAGGTTGCCACGCTGGAAAAAGTGATCCAACGCGTTCGCGATACGGGTCTTCAGCAGGAAATCATTCTGGTTGATGATGGTAGTACAGATGGCACGCGAGAGTTACTCGAGAAACTCCGGTCGCAAGAGGATTTAAAGATCCTGATGCATGAATTTAATCGCGGCAAGGGCGCTGCCCTGATCACCGGGTTTTGCGAAGCAACGGGAGATGTTGTGGTTATCCAGGATGCAGACATGGAATATAACCCGGATGAATTTCGCTGGCTGTTACAGCCCATCCTGGAGGATCGTGCGGACGTGGTTTACGGCAGTCGCTTCAGCGCACCGGATCATGTCGTATCCCCGGGATGGCACCAGGCAGCGAACCAGTTTATCACGTGGTTTTGCAACCTGGTGACACGCTTGCGTTTCACGGATGTTGAAACATGCTACAAGATGTTTCGTCGAGAATTGATCCAGGAGCTGGCGCCGACGCTCAAGGAAAATCGTTTCGGTATTGAAATTGAAATGACCGCCCGACTGGCTCGTCAGCGTAAGGTACGTTTTTACGAACGACCAATCAGTTACGCGAGACGATCGTATGCCGAGGGAAAAAAGATTGGTTGGCGCGATGGAGTCCGTGCCTTGTGGTGTATCGTGCGTTATGGATTTGGCAGGTAGTGCCAGCGCGTTCTTGTCTTGGTGGGTAACCTGGTTGTCTCACGGATATGACTGATTCAGATCAGCAATCGATCCAGGATGAAATCTCCGGTGAGAAGCTTCTCTTGGCGGTTCGAGGTGGAACGCGCAAGGTCATCGTTGCCCAGGTGTTTTCACAACTGGTTTCGCTGGCTACGCTGGGCATTCTCTTTCGCCTGATCAGCCCCGGTGAATTCGGGCTGTTGAGCATGGCCATTCCGCTGGTGTTGTTGCCACGCATGTGTACCTCGCTGGGACTGAGTATCGCCACCGTGCAGCGTGAGACGCTTAGCGATCAACAATGCTCAGCGCTGTTTACTATCCAACTGGTGCTGGGCGTGTTGGCGGCAGGTGTCACGGTAGGCCTGGGTTACATCTTCGCACCCGTCTACGAGGCTCCCGAGCTGGTGAAGTTAAGCCGTTGGCTGGCAGGGACCTCGATACTGGCTGCCTTGGGACTCCTGCACCAGGCGTTGCTAGAACGCAAGATGCAGTTGGGTCGCCTGGTGGCCGCGCGACTGGGTGGCCAGACTGCCGGGTCGATGGCGGCGATCGTGGTGGTATTGCTCGATCCGCTGTGGGGGGTCTGGGTACTGGTTTTGCAGCAATACGTGGAACTGGTGGTCATCAACCTGGCCGTCTGGTGGTTGGAACCATGGAAACCGCGGTGGCCTCGCTGGCGCACCCCGATCCGTGATCTGCTGAATTTCGGTGGCCTGTATTCGGCCAGCAGCGTGCTCTTCTACCTTGGCCAGGCGATCGACAAAATGCTGCTGGCCTGGTTGCTTGGTTCCACCGAGGAAGGCAAAAGTGGCCTGGGTATTTATTCCCAGTCTTTTCAGCTGGTCATGAAACCCGTGCAATTGATCACGTTGCCTGTGACCAACGTGATGTTGCCTGCCTTATCACGTGCACAGTCGGATCCCGTGGCCTACCAGACGATTGCCCTGAACTTTTATCGGATGATAGCTGTGACCCTGGTGCCAGCCGGTGTTGGTTTATTCGTTGTGGGTCGTGATGTCATGCAGGTGCTTGCTCCTGACTGGACAGAAGCCGGATGGCTGGTAACAGCCCTGGCGCCCGCCATCATGGCACAGGGTTTTGTAAATGTTACGGGCAGCGTGCTGGCCTCGGCGGGTAAAACAAAATGGTTATTTGTGGCTTCACTGGTCCTTTGCCTGTTCCTGTTACAGGGTTATGCCATGGGTTATTGGTTGGGTGAATCGATAGACGGTGTTGAGAATGCACCGCGGGGTGTGTTTCTCGGGGTGGCAGCCAGCTACTCACTGGTGATGGTGCTGGTGGTCCTGGTCCCTTACCTGTCATTTACATGTTCACTCGTGGGGATACGGTTTCGGGATCTGGTGGCGTTATCGTGGTATCCAGCCGTGGTCTCGTTGGGGATGGGTGTAGTAACCTGGTTGCTGGGTGATGTGTTGCTGGTGAATTTCCCGGCATGGTTGCGACTGTTGCTGGTAGTCTCCGCGGGAGTCATCTTTTTTGTGCTGCTGGCTCGCCGCGATGTTCGCTGGCTGGTCGGGCAGCTGGGCGGTTTGCGGTCATCCGGCGAGAAACCTGAACCTGATCTGTCCGCATCGCAGTAATACCCTGCTAGGGGTCCGGGCTGTTATAATTTCCCGGTCAGCTATGTCCGGTGAAGATTTACATACGAGGTCATGCAGTGGTGCTACCACGAACCCGACTGCCAGTCGCTTACGGTGCCGTCGTCCTGGGTGTCTTGCTGCTGGGACTCGTCGCCTGGTTGGCGCACGACAAGCTGGGTTACTGGCAGTACCTGTTGTACCTGGCCGCGGCCCTCATCTGGTATGGCACACTTCGTGGCATGGACCAATGGTCTGGTGATCAGCAATCTCCGACAGACCCCCTGGAAATCGTGGCTGCCAAGGAAACGGCTCTCCAGGAACTGGCCGGCCAGCTGGATCGGCGCGAGCAGGCGTTAGCCAGTCAGATGGTTACTTACCATGAATGGATGGAGTTTCCGCGGCCGACTGATCTGTCGGATCCGGTTGAAACCACTGAGCAACTGGCCGAACTGGTCGAACTTGATCGCCAGGTAATCGAGTTATTGGAAAGTGTGTCGAAGGAAATCTTTGATTCAATCCTGGAAAACCGGTATAGCGTGGACGGTAAATTCCAGCCGTCGCTGCTTGTGCAGCAAGCCTGGCAACTGGCCGACCAGGTAGCTCGTATTTACCAGCCCTCTTCGGAAAACCCGTTGCTGGAAACCAGCACGGAGCAGATTTTTTACGCGATCAGTCGAGCCTGCCTGCAGTTCCTGGTGGTAGTTGAAGAATTGCCGTTGAATGTCAAGGAGCTGAATATTAACAGCCTGTATGGTTATGTGCGTCGCGCGGTGCAGGCCTACGGTGTCTACAAGCGGGCCCGCCCCTTCCTGCAGGTTGCCGGCAAGGGATACTACCTGGGCCGCTATGCCATGGGAGTCAACCCGGTCTCCATGGGTGCCTGGTGGATGTTGCAGTCGGTAGGGTCCCGAGGTGCCAAGGCGCTGGCAACGCGGGTGGTGAATCGACAGGCGCTAGGCCTGCTCAATAATGTCGTCCGCGTGATTGGCTTTGAGGTGGCAACGATCTATGGCGGCGATTTCCGTCACCGGGATCCTAACTGGATCTACGGTGCGGAATTGACTGAGTTACTTGCCACGTTCCCGGTAAGTGGCGAGATGTTGACGCAGGCACTGGGTGAAGTGGGTGCGATCCAGCTGCGCAGTGAATACGATCGCATCTACCTGTATCGCTGCCTGGCCGCGGCCAGGAGTTGCCAGCCGGGCCAGTATCGGGCGGACACCGTGTTGACGGTTGGTGAGCGACAGTCCATCGCGGAACGGCTGCAACGTTTCGCGGTTCGGTTCCTGCCGGCGGAAAAATCTCGACTGCAGCAAAAATGGCGAGGCCAGGTGGAAAAACGATTGGGAATCGAGTTTGCCTCGATCACGGAAGCCGATGAAGCGACTCCGGCCCAGCGACAGCAGGTGCTCCAGTCGCTGGCTGCCTATGTGTTGACGGTCAAGGAACATGAAATCTCCGAGTTGCCAGCGGCCCTGGCGGGACTGGCGGTTTATGAAGACCAGGCGGATGAGGATCGGCAAGCACAGTGGGCTCGTTGGCAAGCGGAGCAGCCCGTGCAATTTGAACCCCCGTCGTTGACAAAAGGTTCATCCCTGGCCGATCAGTACCTGCAGGGCCTGGTCCAGCTGGCTGCCCGGCTTGCACCACGCTTGGCGACCGACCAGTCGGTGGTCCAGGCAGCTGGTTATGTCGGGCTGGACGAGGCGAGGATCAATCGCCAGTTGGCAAATGCTTATCGCAACCAGTTGCAGGAATCCTGCCCGGGCTACCAATTACCCCAGCGGTTGCCGGTTACGGTAACCTGTGCCTTACTGGACCTGCTGGAACCAGGGGAAACGATTCAGCGCGTGTACCGGGGTGTCCAGGCAATCTCATGTGGCCAGGGAGAAGTGATCTCGGGCCCCAAGAAATCCTGCTGGTTGATTGCTGCTTCCAGTCGAGCCGTGATGCTTTCTGACGCGGAGGAAATCCGGGTGATGTGGCAGAGCAATGCGAACGTAGACATGGAAAAACAGGCGGGCCTGGTGCGAAGTGACTGTCGCCTGACAGGGGGAGACTGGCTGACCGATAGGCAGGAACCGGTTACCCTGGTCGTCACGGGGGACCCCCTGGTGGGCTACGACGAGTATTTTCAGCCGCTGGCTTCCTTGTTTACCAGGTAGCTGGTGCCCCCAGTTGCCAGGGTCACATGACCGGGAGCGGGTTGTCGCCGGCATGTCCAACAAGCCATAATGACGGCTTGGCTGGTTTCCAGGGTCGGGCATTCCTGCCAGGCCTGTTTCACCGTTGTTTGTGAGGAGAGTTGATTCCATGACGACCTATCCGCAGTTATTTCGGCTACGTCAAAAATTCGAAGGACCTGTCGTGGAAGACGTAGCGGGTGAAGTAGAAAAACAGCTGGCTTCCCTGTCCCTGTCGGAGAAAATTCAACCGGGGCAGAGCGTAGCCATCTCGGCCGGCAGCCGAGGAATTGCCAATATACATATCATTATCCGCGGCATTTCCCAGCACTTGAAAGCGCTGGGCGCCGAGCCGTTTATCGTGCCGTCCATGGGGAGCCATGGTGGGGGAACGGCCGAGGGTCAGCAGCAGATCATCGAGTCGTACGGGATCACCGAGGAATTTTGCGAGTGTCCGATTCGTGCCAGCATGGAGACAGTCGTGGTTTGTGATGCCGAAGAAGGATTCCCGGTTCACTTTGATCGGCATGCCTATGAAGCGGATCACGTATTCGTGTGTGGTCGCGTGAAACCTCACACGGGATTTCACGGTGACATCGAAAGTGGCCTGATGAAGATGATGTTGATTGGACTGGGCAAGCATGCGGGGGCTGCTATTTATCATCAAGCAATCATGAATTACAGTTTCGGCCAGATCGTCCGCAGTGTGGCGAAGGAAGTACTGGCCAAGTGTCGTATCGTGGCTGGCCTGGCGATCGTGGAAAACGCCTATGACCAGACGGCGAAGCTGGCAGCAGTTCCCCCGGAATGCTTTGAAGAGGAAGAAAAAGAACTTCTTGTTCTGGCCAAGAAGCTGATGCCACGACTACCGTTTGAGACGGCTGACATCCTCACGATTGATGAGATTGGCAAGAACATCAGTGGATCCGGAATGGATACCAACGTGGTGGGCCGTAAGTACCTGGATCACCGCGCGGCAGACGACGAGTATCCCAAGGTTAAACGGATTATCCTCCGTGGCTTGACCGAAGAAACACATGGTAATGCGACGGGACTGGGCCTGGCGGAATTCTGCCTTTCCCGCTTGGTGCGGCAAATGAATGTCCAGGCGACGCGCGTGAATTGCCTGACCGGCGGGCACCCCACCGGGGCGATGCAGCCGCTCGATTACGAGACGGACCAGGAGACACTCGATGTGGCACTTTCCACGATTGGCTTGATTGCGCCCGAAGATGCCCGCCTGATGTGGATTCGTGACACGCTCGACGTGGCAGAAGTGGAATGTTCTGCCGCCTACTGGGATGAAGCCAATCAACGGGATGACCTGGAGGTGTTGATACCGCTGCGTGATCTGCCGTTGGATGAAGAAGGAAACCTTCCGGAGATCGGCTCCCTGTCACCCTAGAACTGAATCCCAAGGGAGGAGAAGTTCATTGGCCAAGCTGCGTCCTGAAGATATTTGTCCGCGTCCTGCTACCCAGGCAGATACAGCGACGCATCCCCATGCGCCCCCGCTCCAGTTGACGTCCGTCTGGGAATGCGAAAGTACCGACCAGGCCAAGCAGCTGCTGGAAGGAGAAATCAGCGGATACGTATACCAGCGGGATGGCCATCCCAACGCAGACATGTTTGCCGATCAATGCCGATTGCTCCACGGGGCCGAGTGCGTGGCAGTAACTTCTTCCGGAATGGCCGCGCTGGCTGCTGCGATCCTCTCCCAGGTCAGCCACGGAGATCACCTGCTGGTCAGCAACCAGTTGTACGGGCGCAGTGCCCAGCTGTTGACCTCGGAAGCTCGCCGTTATGGTGTGGATCATACGATCGTGGATCCTCACGACCTCACGGCACTGGAACCGGCTTTCCAGGCGAATACGCGCATGCTGGTGGTTGAGACGATCACGAATCCCCAGTTGCGAGTTGCGGACTTGGCTCAACTGGCCCAGCAGTGTCACCGCCACGATTGCCTGTTGCTGGTCGACAACACGTTTGCCACGCCGGCTCTTTGTCGACCCCTGGAACACGGCGCTGACCTGGTAATGGAGAGCGTTAGTAAAATGATGAATGGCCACAGTGACGTGATGCTCGGTATGCTGGCTGGATCGTTACGACTCTGGGATCGTGTACCGCAGGCCGTGGCAGCATGGGGACTGACCAGCAGTCCTCTCGATTGTTGGTTGGCCCTGCGGGGACTGGGAACATTACCATTGAGATTACGCCAGGCCTGCACCAACGCGCAGGCAGCTGCGGAACTTCTTGTTGCCCAGTCGCAGCAGGTGGAGTCGATCCAGTACCCGGGTTTGCCATCCCACGCAGACCATGCCCTGGCGCGTCGCCAACTTGGAGACCAGTTTGGTTCGATGGTGACGTTTAACCTGGCAGGTGGTCAGGCTGCCGCGGACCGATTCATCGAGGCGGCTGCCCGCTTTCCCTTCTGTCCCTCGCTGGGCGAATTATCAACCACGTTGAGTCATCCGGCATCGACCAGTCATCGCAAGCTCAGCGAACCGGATCGTGCCCGCGTGGGTATTACCGGGGGAACCATTCGGTTGTCGGTAGGCGTGGAATCGACGGAGTATATCCTGGAATCACTGGCACAGTGTTTTTCCACCATGGAATCCTCTTGATGGCAGGAACGTGGTGATTGGTAAATTCGGCTGGACGCAGCGTCGGGAACTGATATAGTTGATGCGCAGTCGTTGATCGGAATCCCGGCGCGTAGTTGTAATCGGCGGAGAATGGCATGCCCAAAGAAGAAGCACTAGAGGTTGAAGGTACGGTAACACAGGCGCTTGCCAACACACGCTTTCGCGTACAGTTGGAAACCGGTTCGGAGGTCCTGGCCCACGTGGCGGGACGCATGAGAAAACACTTCATTCGCATCGTGCCGGGAGACAAGGTGCGGGTAGAACTGTCCCCCTATGATCTGACCAGGGGACGGATTACGTATCGAGAAAGATAGATCCGTAGAACAGGGAGCGTGATTCCCTTGCTGGAACCCCCTGTTGCAAGAGGACTTCTGTCGCGGTGATCGTGGTCGAGAAGCCGTTCAGCAACCTGGAATCGGGTGGTGAATTCCTCCTGGTGGTGATTACATCGCGGGTAAAAACGAGTTACAATAAAATCGTCCCATGGTTTTCATGTGCCTGACTTGTTGACAGAAACTTTTCTTTCTCCCCTCGGGTACATGGATCAAGCTGCTGCCCTGAAACTGCATCCTGCAGTTGGCCATGATGGATGGGCAGCATTTTCTGCATGATGCGAGGGACGTCCTGGAACAGCCCAGCCACGATCCCTTGTCTAACAAGGCCAGTGCCTTGGGCCAGTGCCTGGGGCCAGTGGTATGGTTACGTTTTGACGAATCAGGCATCCGCCAGTTTTCAGCGAAAAGACATAATTAGGAGAAACCAGTCGTGAAACACACAAAGAAATTCATCGTGATGATGGTGATGCTCACCATCGCAGTGGCCCCATGGTCTCAAAGTCAGGCCCAAACAGCTGCCAAGCCAGTCGCCATTATCAGCCTTTCCAGCATTGATGAACTGGTGGGTGATGCCAAGCACGTGGTAGCAGCTGTTGGTATCCCGGGTGTGGACGAACAGCTGACTGCCATGCTGGATCCTTTCACGGCAGGTATTGACCGATCCCGAGCCATTGGAGCTGTGGTGGCCCTGGGTGGTGATCTCGGTTTTACCGTGAAGGCCTTCATCCCGGTGAAGAATTTCAGCCAGACCATCGAGTTGGTTGAGGCGCAGCTGGGTCCTGCGAAAGATGCCGGTAACGGTATCAAGGAATTTAATGGTCCGGTTAATATCTTCGTTAAGGAACAGGGTGGCTGGGCTCACATCAGCCAGAGCGTCGAGGGGTTGGCCAGCCTGCCCAAGGATCCCCTGAAGCTGCTGGGTGGCCTTGATAAAAGTTACGATTTCGCCGTGCGTGCCAATATCCAGGCGATCCCGGCGTTGTTCCGTAACATGCTGGTGAGCCAGATGAAGGCAGGCGTCGAGGCAACCCTCGAGCGTCAGCCGGGTGAGAATGACGAAACTTATGAAATACGTCGTAAGGTAGTCCAAAACCAGGTCAAGCAAATGGAGAAGCTCGTCAACGAAGTTGAAGAGGTGACCATCGGCTGGAACTATGACCAAAAAGGTGCCGGCACTTACTTCGACATGGGTATCACCCCGGTGAAGGGATCGTCATTAGGCAAGGGATTTGCCGTGATGGCCGGACTGAAATCAGACTTCGTTGGATTTCAAGCAGCGGATGCCGCCGTGCGGATGAATTTCACAAGCAGGGCGCTGCCGGAAGAGGCCCAGGAAGTGAAGGTCATGTTGAATGGCCTCCGTCAACAGGCACTGAACGAGCTGGATAACGACGACAGCATTCCGCCGAACGTCCAGCAAATGCTCAAGGAAGTACTTAGCGATGTCCTCGATGTCGGCATGGAAACGCTGGAAGCCGGGAAGATCGATGGCGGCCTGGCAGTGTTCCTGCGGGATGGTTCGATCCAGGTCGGTGGTGGATTCCATGTCGTGGGTGGTAAGAAACTGGAATCAGCGGTGAAGAAAATTCTCAAGCTGGCCCAGGAAGAGGAGGACTTTCCCAAGGAAGTTCAAATTCGATTTGACACGGAAGTCTATAAGGGAATTAGCTTCCATACGATCAGCGTACCTGTTCCAGACGAGGAGCAGGCTCGCCAGATCTTTGGTGAAGAGCTGCAGATTGCACTGGGAACCAGTGACAGCAGTATCTATTTCGGCGTCGCTTCCAATAGTGTTTCCTTCCTCAAGGGAGTGATCGATAAGAATAAATCGGCAGGCAGCAAAGAGGTTCGTCCGATGGAACTGAGCATCGCCCTGTTGCCGATCCTGGAATTCGCCGCCAGTATCGAAGGCGCAGACAATCCTATCGTCAACGCCATGATTCGCCAGCTGAAAACGGCTTCCGGAAAAGACCACTTGTCACTCAGCATCACCATGGAAGAGGAAACGAGCAGTGCTCTTTATCGCTTGCAACTGGAAGAAGGAGTTATCAAGGCTATCGGAGCGGGTGTGCAGGCAGGCGTTGCCGGCGGACTGGGATTCTAGTTCGAAATGCCACCCATAGATTTTGATTAAGACGGTGTCGGATCCATCAGGTCCGGCACCGTTTTTTGTTTTCCGCAGATGGGATGTAAGCCATGGCGGAGGGATCTTCTCAACAGCCGGATGATAAGTTACCGTGACACCTGCTGGTGATCGATGCAGTCAATATTACGGAGTGATGCAGCAACATGACAACAGGGAACGTGGCAGCACAATTGCGTAGTGAGATTGTCGGTATCCCGGTCACGGACCTGGCCGCGGAATTTGGTACGCCGACCTATATCTATGATGCCTCGATCATTTGCCAGCGTGTAGAACAGTTGCGTGCCTTCGACGTGATTCGCTTTGCACAGAAAGCCTGCTCGAATCTTGCCATAGTTGACCTGATTCGGCGACAGGGAGTCCGGGTAGATGCCGTCAGCGCTGGTGAAATCCATCGCGCACTCCAGGCCGGTTACCAGCCGGGCCAGGACGAGGAGCCCGCCGAGATCGTATTTACCGCCGATCTTTTTGATCGCCAAAGCCTGGGTCTCGTGGTCGAACATGATATCCATGTCAACGTCGGTTCCCCTGACATGATTAGCCAGTATGGTGCGCGGGCACCAGGAAAACCGATTACACTCAGGATTAACCCGGGTTTTGGCCATGGCCACAGCCAGAAAACGAACACCGGAGGGGAACAATCCAAGCACGGCATCTGGCACCAGCAGGTTCCTGAATGCCTGCAGCGAGCAGCAGAATTTGATCTCCAGGTAACCGGGGTTCACATGCACATCGGTTCCGGCACCGACCTGGAACACCTGGCCCAGGTTTCGCAGGCCATGGAAAAGACGGTCGCGGAAGTTGGGCCCACGGTGAAATCCATTAGTGCCGGTGGTGGATTGCCAACTCCTTATCACCAGGATGATGAACCGATTGATATTGCCAGCTATTTTTCCATCTGGGATGAAAGTCGCCAGCGGCTCCAGCAGCAGCTTGGTCATACCCTCTCGCTGGAAATTGAGCCCGGCAGGTTCCTGACCGCTGAGAGTGGATTCCTGCTGACAGAAATCTGCAGCATCAAGACGATGGGACAAAATTGCTTTTACCTGGTAGATGCCGGTTTTAATAACCTGGCACGCCCCATTCTTTACGGATCCTACCATCCCATGACGCTGGCGCCCGTGAACACAACACCCACGGACTGCCAGGACGTCGTAGTGGGCGGCCCACTCTGTGAATCAGGAGATATCTTCACCCAGGAAGAAGGGGGCTTTGTCAGCCCGAGATCGCTGCCGGTTGCCCAGGTCGGCGATTACCTTGTGATCGAGTGTGCTGGGGCCTATGGTGCTGTCATGGGATCCAATTACAATTCGAAACCGCTGGCAGCGGAGGTCCTTGTGCAGGACGGCGTAGCCCAGCTGGTTCGCAGTCGGCAGTCCTTCGAGGATTTGCTGCGAGATGAGCAAATTCCGCGATAATCGCTATTTGATAGCACCTGGGAGCATCGCCAGGTGGGCCCTGATCCAGAAAATCTCGCCAGCCGGGGGCAAGGAGCGGTTGGCCGCCGGCCGATGACTAGACTATAATCACCTGTCCCGGTTTTCCCGGAGTTGTCCGGAAACGGGCTATCGTAAATGCAGTCGCTGCTGGAAAGTCATGACCATGGCCAAAGACGGTCCGCGAACCAAGGCACCCAAGAACTTGGCGATCATTAACGCCGACAACTGCACGGGCTGCGAGTCCTGCCTTGAGGTGTGCCCGGTCGACGATTGTATTCGATTGATTGAACATTCGTTGGGTGTCAAGGGAGTTCAATCCTGGTGTGAAATCGATCCGGAACGATGCACGGGCTGTAATATCTGTATCGAGCTTCCCCAGAAAAAGACGAACCCGCATGCCCTCGTTATATGCCCCTGGGATGCGATCGAGTTGATACCCACCGAAAACGCCGCCCAGGTGATGGCTGAGATTGGTGGCCCGCCCGATTACATCCGGGAAAACTGGGATCGGCTGGTCGGTACCGCGCAGCACCTGGCTGAATTGAAAGCGGGAATCTGATCCGGAGAGTCCGGCTCGGATTTACGGAGACACTCCTACTGGCACGCTTTTAGGTAATCAATGCTCTCCCGGGCCAGCGCCTCCACGCCTGGGTCGTAGTCGAAAACTTCCACGCAGACCCAGCCGTCGTACTCGACGTCCTGCAAGGCCTTCAGGATCGGCACGAAGTCGACATCACCCATGCCGGGACCACGTCGGTTTGCATCGTTGGCGTGAAAGTGAATCATGTGTTTCGCATGCTCGCGGATGATTTGATCGATAGGCTGTCCTTCCGTTGACATGGCCTTGACATCCAGGTGCAGCTGGCAGGCCGGTGAATCAACCATTTCCACCAGTTGAACACCAAGGTCTGCCGTTAACAGAAAGTCGCCTTCTTCCGGGCCCAGTGGCTCGACCGCCAGTCGTATCCCCAGCTCCTGGAATGTTGGCATGCAGCGTTGCAGCACTTCGGCCGCATAGCCCATTGCTTCATCCAGGGAGACACCGGGCAGCAGGTTTCGCTGATGTGGCGAACCGAGCACCATGATGTCGCCACCCAGGTCGCTACAAAATCGTCCCAGCTCTTCCAGGTAAGCTGTTGTCGCCTGCCGTACTTCTGCCTCCGGGGAGGTCAGGTAAAATGCCTCAGTAAAAGCCAGCAACCAATGCAGCCCGAGAATGGTCAGGCCGGCATCGTCAGCCTGGCGTCGCACGGTGGTACGTTCTGCCGCCGAGATGAGCCGAACATCCTTGTTGATAGTGAACGGTGCGATTTCCAGTCCGCGGTAACCACTGTCGTAGGCAAACTGGAACGCTTTCTCAAACGGCCAGTCTTGAAAGGTTTCATTACAGATTGCGTATTTCATCATTCCAGACCTGGTAAAGATTGTTGACAGGATGATTCTGGCGAAAGGTCCCTGGTGCCTGCGTTTTTGTCGGTGTTTTTACCGGTGGAGTTTTTCAGGCGCTTGCCCTTGCGGGTGCTGGGCACACTGGTCAGCGGTTCCTCGGCCCCGTCCAGGCGGTCTCCAGGCTGGATTTCAGCCAGGCGATGTTCGATACGGGTGACATAGTTCTCTGATAGTTCGTAACCCAGGTATTGGCGATCCAGTTTCTTGGCCGCCGCCAGGGTCGTGCCGCTGCCAGCAAATGGATCCAGCACGACCTCACCTGGTCGACTGCAGGCACGGATAATACGACCCATCAGTTGCTCGGGCATCTGGCAGCCGTGAAAACCACTGCGTTCCTTGAAGGTGCCGGCCACCCGAGGAAAATACCAGGTATCTTCCTCGGAGGTGAAACTGCTGGGAGTATCCTGGGGTCGCAGAATCCACGTATCGTCCGGAAGTCGCCCCTTGGGATTGGCCCGCTTGTCGCGATAGACCAGCTGCCTGGCCGAGGGAACGCGGATGTCATCAGTATTAAACGTGAATTGCCTGGGATCCTTGACCATGTGAAACAGGTGCGCGTGAGAACGACTGAACTTGTTCGTGCAATTGACGCCAAACGTGTAATACCAGATGACCCAGCTGCGACAGGTTAACTGGTGATCCTGTTGCATCAGTACCTTGAGCTCGGCAGCGTATTCGTCACCAATAGCCAGCCAGAAGGTACCGTCATCTTTCAATACCCGGACAACTTGCTCAATCCACCGGGAACACCAGTGGAGGTATTCATCCTGCTCACGACGATCCTCGTAAACATCGTACTCGTAGCCGATATTGAAAGGCGGGTCGGCAAAAGCCAGGTCCACGACACCCGTTTCCAGCCCCGCCAGGCCTGCCAGGCAGTCTTCCTGGTGGATGGTGTTAAACGTGGCAGGCAAGGCTCGAATCCTTTCTTCGAATTGCCAGTGTTTGTGCACCTGGCCAAAGGTTAACGATCAACGACGTTCATCGTACCACGAACATTAAGGGATACAAGCAAGCAGTTTCCGGGGCGTCTATTCAGTGACCGCTTGTAAAGCCGGTCCGATAATGACCAGAATAGGATATCTCGACACCTGGTCTATTTACCCCGGAGTCATCCCGCATGAAATCCCGCTTAAAGAAACAGCCAGCACTTGATCGGCGACAGTTTCATCGTCGCACGGTCCTTGGTACAGCATCACTGGTGGCTGCCGCAAATCTTGGTTTCGCTGCGCCTCAGAAAGCCAGCCGTTACGTGGACATGCATACCCACCTGGGACAGACGTGGAACAGTACCGAAGTATTGAGTGCCGAGCAGCTATTGCGATGGATGGATGCCCATGACATCGCACAGGCCGTCGTGCTGCCACTGGTTTCACCGGAATCGTCCAGCTATCCACTGACGGCAGATTTCGTGCTGGCCCAGACACGTGACCACCGAGATCGGCTCATCCCGTTCTGCTCCATCGATCCCAGGACCTCTTACAAGGGTGGACACCAGGGACTCGTGGCCATGTTGCGGAAGTATATCGACATGGGGGCCAAGGGATTCGGTGAACACAAGCCGGGAATCGCTTTTGATGATCCTCGCAACATGGCGATTTTTGCTGGCTGTGCCGAGGCCGGCTTGCCGGTCCTGTTTCACCTCGACAACCAGCGAAACACTGATAAGCCAGGCCTGCCGGGCCTGGAGAAAGTGCTGCAACAGAACCCCAAATGCACGTTCATCGGACATGGCCCAGGCTGGTGGGCGTCCATTTCCGGGAACCTGGCACAGAACGAGCTGGCAGGATACCCCAGGGGCAAAGTAGCGCCCGGGGGTGCGATTGATCGCTTGATGAGCAAGTATCCGAATATCTACGGAGATCTTTCCGCCGGTAGTGGTGCGAATTCCATTTCACGCGATCTCGAATTTGGCCAGGAGTTCCTGATCCGACGAGCAGATCGCATCATGTTTGGCACCGATTTTCTCGCCCCCAAGCAACCGGTTCCACAATTCGAGTTGTTTGAGCAGCAACTGCAGTTGCCGAAAGAGGTACAACAAAAGATCTATCGAGACAACGCTCGCCGTGTCCTGAAGCTGGGCTAATGAATACCTGGATAGCGATTTTACCCTGGCTTGCCGGCTTGCACCTGGTCCTGGTCGTCCTGGTGATCCTGCGACTGGCTATGAATAGCCACCTGTTGAAAAATCTGAATGATGTCCCGCCTGCCGGAGATGAAGCGCTACCGTCCCTGTCGATCGTGGTAGCCGCTCGTAACGAGGCGCGGGATATTGAAGCAGCACTGCAATCGTGGTTCCAGCTGGACTATCCCGGGATAGAACTGATCGTGGTCAACGATCGATCGACAGACGAAACGGGTGCTATTCTCGATCGGATGACCGGGCAGCAGTCGATCTTGCAGGTGGTCCACCTGGAAGAACTGCCAGCTGGCTGGCTGGGTAAGAATCATGCCCTGCAACTGGGTGCCGAACGTTCCCGGTCGGACTATCTCCTGTTCACGGATGCGGATGTGATCATCCAGCCCAGCGCGTTGCGTCGGGCAGTGGGTTATATGCAGCAACAGCAACTGGACCATCTCACGGTGACTCCGCAGGTGGCCATGCCGACACGACTGCTGGAAGCATTTGTGACCGTCTTTACCAGCCTTTTTTTCCTCTATTTCCGCGCCTGGAAAGTTTCTGACCCCAGCAGTGATGCCCACGTGGGTATCGGTGCGTTTAACCTGCTGCGCCGCGAGGCCTACCGAAAATGCGGGATGCACCAATCCATTGCGATGCGACCCGATGATGATGTCAAGCTTGGTAAGATTATCAAGCAGCATGGACTGTCCCAGGCGCTGCTGGTCGGTTCGGACCATGTCTATGTTCGCTGGTACGCCTCCCTGAAAGAATTGATGGTGGGACTGGAGAAAAACGTGTTGGCGGGCCTGGATTATCGCCTCTGGATGGTATTTGTGCTGTCCTTTCTGCTGGTCGTGGGAATGTTTGCACCGTGGGTGGCTGTTTTCCTTACGACCGGGATTACCCGGGTGCTGTACGGTACGATCCTGGTGCTGTTGCTGACTATCTTTTTGCGAACCACCGTTGAGCTGCGGGTTCGTACCTCGTGCGTGTTTTGGTTCCCTGTCGTGTTGCTGTTGTTTAATTACATCATTTGGCGTGCTACGATTCTGACATACGTGCGGGGGGGAATTCGCTGGCGAGATACTTTCTATTCCCTGTCAGAACTCAGGAAGAACCAGGTGTAGACATACCGTCTAGGATTAACGTGATCAAATAAAACTGGAGAAGCGATGAGCAATCAGAAGAAATTATTACCAGCCGTGTTGATTTCAATCCTGCTGGGCACGACCCTGGTGACGGCCGGGGCCGCTGAATCCTGGCATGCTGGTTCAGCGAAAATAAACATTACGCCTGGACAGCTTATCTGGATGTCTGGCTATGGGGGCCGAGACCACGTGGCCGAAGGCAAGCTGACGGACCTCTGGGCAAAGGCCCTGGTGCTGCGGGATCCGCTGGGCAATCGGTCCGTCCTGATCACGTTGGACCTGGTCGGGATTGACCGTACACTGGCAGCGCGAATCACGAAATCGCTCGACCAGGCATATGGGTTTCAACGACGCCAGGTTGCCATCTGTACTTCCCACACGCACACGGGGCCTGTCGTGGGAAAAAACCTGGGACCGTTACACTACGAGCAGATTAATGCGGCCGAGCAAAAGAAGATTGATCAGTACGTGGACCAGTTGCACGACAAGGTGGTGGCTGTTGTCGGTGAAGCGATCAAGCAGGTGCTGCCCAGCCAGTTGACCTGGGGCAGCGGGCATTGCGAGGTGGCAGTGAATCGACGTACGAACAGCGAGAAACAGGTGCCGCAATTACGACAGCAGGGTTTGCTGAAGGGTCCCTTTGACCACGATGTCCCGGTCCTGGCGGTTCGGGATCTGGACGGTAAACTACAGACCGTGGTCTTTGGGTATGCCTGTCATGCCACGGTGTTGAGTTTTTACCAGTGGTCAGGAGACTATCCGGGCTTCGCCCAGATGGCAATTGAAAAAGTGCATCCAGGAGTGGAAGCGATGTTCTTTGCCGGGTGTGGAGCCGACCAGAATCCCTTGCCGCGTCGTACCGTCGAGCTGGCCCAGGGGTACGGAAATCGACTGGCAGCGGCCGTCGAGGAAACACTGGCCGGTACACTACGGCCAGTGCAGGGAACGCTGGCTACTTATTACCAGGAAGTACCGCTGCCACTGGCGACGCTGCCCACGATCGCGGAAATCAAGGCCAACTTGACGTCCAAGAATCGCTTTGAAGCCGCCCGGGCACGTTGGTTGCTCAGGGATATCGAGGCGGGGCAGCCGCTACAAAAACACTATCCCTACCCGATAGCCACATGGAAAATCGGAGACACGGTAGCGCTGGTGATCCTGGGCGGCGAGGTCGTGATCGATTATGCGCTCAGTATCAAGGAGCTGGATACCCGCTTCGCGACGCATACGAATATCTGGGTCGCTGGTTACAGTAACGATGTCATGGCCTATATCCCGTCGCGGCGGGTGCTTCGCGAAGGTGGCTACGAGGGAGGCAGCTCCATGGTTTACTACGGGTTGCCCACCCTTTGGGCCCCGGAACTGGAAGCCCTGATTCTCAAGGCTGTCAGGAAACAACTGCGAAACTGAATCTCGTTAGTCGACGTCGAAAATCTCGTTGATCGCCGGATTACCATACTCCGCTCCACCCGTCAGGATTGTAACGTTGGGCAGCGGCTCGGTTTTTCCTGCCCCGTGGGTATGGCCACAGAGGACGGTCAACTGGCGCTCGGGATATCGTGACATTACTTCCAGGATGGCTTCGCCCATGGCCAGGCAGGTGAAATGAGGAGCCCATTCGTCGTTGGATATTTCCCCGTTGTACCAACAGGCTTCTCGCAAGGGCGGTACATGGGTGACAAGATAGACGTGGGCGTGTTGTTCCAGGGCCAGCGGCAGCACGCGCAGCAGGTGAGCCGCGGCCTGGTCTCCGAGGGTCTTTAATGCGTCCCACCGCTGCTGCTTGTCGAAAGGGGCCAGTTCCTCGATCAGTTGGTAATCATTCATCATGATCTCGGAACGTTCGTAATCCCCGCTGCGGCCATCTGCCCATCCATCGTGGCCTACGACAGCGACCTGGTCCGTCAGGGAAAACATGTCAGACAAGGTAAGATAATGCAGCGAAGGATGTGCTTCACAGACCTGTTGAACCTGGTTACGGACAGCCGCGATGGAGCCGAAATAGAAATCATGGTTTCCCAGCACGAAGTAAACAGGACAGGACAGGTTGTCCGCCAGGCGAACCAGGTAGGGAATCACGTCGGTTGATTCACCGATATCGCCGCTGCACAACAGGACATCCGCCCGGGCTCGCTTCAGGCGACCCAGGAACTCTTCCACGACATCGTCTTCTGCAAAGTTCAAGTGGATGTCCGTGGTCCAGAGAATCCGGCTCATGCTTGCCCACTTACTTTTCGTGTCATGCTAGGCCAGGTCGGACGGTAAAAACGAATCAAGTAACTCGGTCTTTCCAGCTTCCCCCGCTCGTTCCTGGACGTAACGGGGAACGGCATACCCTGGCAGTTGCGATTTCAAGTGTTCCATCAGCTGTAACCCCCGCGCTACCGGGACCTCGAAGTGATGGGCACCCCGGACCGGGTCCAACTGGTGCAGGTAGTAAGGTATCACGCGGAGATTTACCAGCTGTTGCATGAGGCTGACCAGGGTCGTTTCGTGATCGTTGATACCGCGTAGCAACACGGCCTGGTTGAGCAACGGGATGCCAGCATCGCTGATTCGTCCCAGGCTCGCTGCTACCGATTCATCGATTTCCGCGGGATGGTTGCAGTGAATCACGAAGATGGGGGTGAGACGAGTCCCGGTGAGCCAGTCCAGCAGGGCATCGTTGACCCGCTCGGGTATCATGATCGGTAAACGCGTGTGAATGCGGATCCGCTGCAGGTGCTTGATAGCTGCCAGCCGGAGAGAAAGTTCTGCCAGTTGTGAATCTACCAGGGTCAGAGGATCTCCACCGCTAAGGATAATTTCCTCAAGGGTTTCATCTTCCTCGATGGCCTGCAGGGTCGGGGTCCACTGGTCAAGTGACCGGGGTTGCTCTGAATATGGGTAGTGGCGTCGGAAGCAATAGCGGCAATGAACAGCACAGGCGCCGGTAGCAATCATGAGCGCTCGACCCTGGTATTTGTGCAACAAGCCGGGTGCTACCTGGGCCTCCTGATCGCCGACCGGATCGGTTACAAACCCGGCGGGCGACTCGAATTCTTCCCGGAGGGGGAGGATTTGCCGCAGCAGTGGGTCGGCCGGGTCGCCACGTTTGATACGATCGACATACGGAAGTGGAGCGAAAAGAGGAAACAGCCTGGTAGCTTCCTCGGCGGCTGATATCCACGAATCGGACAATTGCAGACGCTGGCAGAGCGTGCGGGGATCGCGGATTGCTGTTTTTAAGATAGTTTGCCAGCCTACCGGGGATTCCGGCTGGATATTTGGCCGAGGGGCAGGGCGCGAGGATTTCGATCTGGCTTCGTGATCCGTCGTGGTTACCATGTCTCTCGAGTAATTACGGGTTTATTTGAATAAAACAAATCGGTACATTCGAACGAGTTCCCTGATCGATATGTGATGAGAGAACGATTTTAGATGAAGCGTCCGCTGGAAAGAAAGAGCAGATTCAGCGTGATACCATACGTTCCAGTCGTATTTTAACAGGAAAGAAACGCCGTGCCTTCATATAAGACCAATGATTTCCGTAAGGGGTTGAAAGTCCAGATCGACGGAGACCCATATCTCATGATCGAGATGAATTTCGTCAAGCCAGGCAAGGGAAACGCCATGTACAAGTGCAAGTTGCGAAACCTGATTCGCAACACCGTGCTGGACCGAACCTACAAGGGTGGTGAATCCCTGGAAGCCGCCGACGTGGAAGAAATTGACACGCAGTATCTTTACCGCCAGGGAGATACATTTGTCTTCATGGACAATTCAACTTATGACCAGTACGAATTGTCAGCCGACCAGGTGGATGATAACTGGAAGTACCTCAAGGAAAACCTGCCTGTATCCATGATCATCTACAACGGTAATCCGATTACCATGAGTCCGCCAAACCACGTGGAGCTGAAAGTCGAATACTGTGAGCCGGGAGCCAAGGGAGACACTGCGACCAATGTGACCAAGCCAGTAAAAGTGGAAACGGGTGCCGAGTTTGTTTGTCCGGCGTTCATCGACATCGGTAACGTGGTCAAGATCGACACGCGCACAGGCTCGTATGTTGAACGTGTCAGTGTCAAGTAAAACCGGTTTACTCAATGGCCTACCTTGTGGCAATCAACGGGTTGGATGTGGGACGTGTCCTGGAACTGCAGGACGGCTGGAATTCGATCGGGCGCCAACCGGATTGCCAGGTGTTCCTGCCACTGGACTCCGTCAGCCGTCACCATGCGATGATTCGGATCGACGGTGAGCAGGCGCAGCTGGAAGATCTTAGCAGCCGCAATGGTACCCTGGTCAACGCCCGTGGCGTGCAGGAACCGGTGGAACTGGCAAACGGTGACGTGATCCAGTTCGGGCAGGTGGAGTTTCGCTTCCAGCTCCAGAAACCCGCTGGCAGTCCCCTCCCCTCCGGAACACGTGGGACGGGTCACGAGGCCACTGAGGCAGAACAGGGCCGGTCCGATTATGGGCCGGTGGCAACCCCGGATATGTTGCGCCTGCGGGCACGGTTGCTCGGCCGCTTGCGTGCGTTCTTTGCAGCGCAAGACTTCCTGGAAGTGGAAACTCCGCTTGCCTCGGCCGACACGACCGTGGAACGTCATATCGAACCAGTCCCGGTGACCATTCATGGACGTTCACTGTGGCTCCAGACGTCCCCTGAGTTTGCGATGAAACGGTTGCTAACCAACGGTGTGCCTGCAATTTACCAGGTCACGCGGGCGTTTCGAGATGGAGAGCTCGGCGCGCGTCATAACCCTGAATTCACGATCGTGGAATGGTACCGGACTCGAGACACGATGGAACAGGCGATGGATTTTCTCGGCAGCCTGTGCCAACACCTGCTGGCGACTCCATTGCCTCAACGACTAAGTTACCGCGAGGCGTTTCAGCAACACCTGGATTTGGATCCGTTTACTGTTACTGACCGAATTCTTTTAAAACAGATCGCAGGGCTCGATGTCACGCCACCCGGTGATTGGCGCAACATGGATCGTGATAGCTGGCTGAACCTGCTGCTGGCCGATTTCGTGGAGCCACATCTGGGTATGGATGGTCCAACGATCCTGTATGGCTATCCACCCAGCCAGGCAGCGCTGGCGCAGGTGCGACCTGGTTCGCCTCCCGTGGCGGAGCGATTTGAACTCTATCTCAACGGTATCGAGTTGGCTAACGGTTACCACGAATTGCTGGACGCCCAGGAGTTGGTACGGCGCAGCCAGCGCAGTAACCAGCAGCGGCTGGGCGATGGAAACCAGCCCCTGCCAGAAACCAGTTATCTCTTGCAGGCCATGGAAGCCGGCTTGCCGGACTGCTGTGGCGTAGCGCTTGGTTTTGATCGTCTCGTGATGCTGGCCGCTGGCGTGGAATCGATCGAACAGGTCTTGACCTTCCCGTTTGATCGGGCGTGAATACCAGGATCGACGCTTGTCCTAGCTTGTTCCGTGGTCGCGATGATAGATCATGAAACTGTAATCATAATCATTCTTTTCATCGGCCAGATGATCCTGTTGATCTTGCAGTTGCCATTCGGCGGTGGTGATTGCCGGAAAATGCGTGTCACCTGCGACGGTTGCGTGAACCTGAGTTACGTAGAGCCGCTCGACCATGGGCAGGGCCAGCTGGTAGAGCTGGCTGCCGCCAATAATAAAGGTTTCCTCGTCATCACCGGCCAGGAGACGCGCGGTTTCCAGGTCGGCAGCCGTGAGCACCCCGTCCACCGACCAGTCGGCCTGCCGTGTCAACACGATCGAGGTACGCCCCGGCAAAAGACGTCCGATGGAATCAAAGGTCTTGCGCCCCATGATGATATGATGTCCCATCGTCAAGTTCTTAAATCGCTTGAGATCTGCCGACAGGTGCCAGGGCAGCTGGCCATCCCGACCGATGACGTGGTTATCCGAGATAGCGACGATTAACGACAGTATGGAGGATGTTCCGATATAAAGCGCCAACAGTGGCTCGGCCAACCAGGCTAGACAGCGACCGGTGCACGGATGTGGGGATGCGGGTCATAGGCGTCGAGACAGAAGTCATCGAAGCTAAAATCAAAGATTGACCGGATCTCAGGATTGATATGCATGGTAGGCAGGTCGCGAGGCTCCCGGCTTAATTGCAGCTCCGTTTGTTCCAGGTGATTCTGGTAAAGGTGAGCATCGCCCAGGGTGTGGACAAAGTCACCCACTTCGAGTCCGGTGGCCTGGGCCATCATCATCGTGAGCAATGCGTAGGACGCGATGTTGAATGGAACGCCCAGGAAAACATCCGCGCTACGTTGATACATCTGGCAGGAAAGCCGCCCCTCGGCAACATAGAACTGGAATAACAAGTGGCAGGGCGGCAACGCCATGCTGGATAGCTGTCCGACGTTCCAGGCGATGACAATCATCCGTCGTGAATCAGGCTGGCTTCGAATCTGGTCCTGTACCTGGCTGATCTGGTCGATGCAGGAACCATCGTCGGCTGCCCAGCTCCGCCACTGGTGACCGTAAACCGGACCAAGGTTTCCCTCTTCATCGGCCCATTCATCCCAGATGGAGACCCCGTTCTCTTTCAGAAAGGCCGTGTTGGTGTCACCCCGCAGGAACCAGAGTAATTCGTAGATAATTGACTTGAGATGAAGTTTCTTGGTGGTCAGTAATGGAAACCCGGCACTCAAATCAAATCGCATCTGGTGCCCGAAGATACTGCGCGTGCCCGTGCCAGTTCGATCCCCCTTGGCGACTCCCTTTTCCAGGATAGTCTCCAGTAACTGCAGGTATGATTTCATCCTTGATCCCTCTCCACGTCAGTTCCTGGTGGCACTCCATGTCCAGTGTCGATCCGTTGTTGCCTGCACTTCCAGTGGATCGTATCCCAGCTGATCAATCAAGCCACGAATTTCTTCCAGGCTGAGCGCCGCTCGCAGGGAATCGTCGAACATCTTCTGTTGATTCTCATTTGCGTCGCCAGCGTAGGTCTGCACCAACTGACGTACCTGTTCGTCCGATTCGGGTCGCAACAGGTCCCGAAAGAACAGCTTTCCCAGTGGCTGCGTGACGCGAATCGCCTCGGCCAGCACGGTCCCGGGTTCCGGGATATGGTGGATGATGCTGTTGGACATGACCGCATCGAATCGATCATCCTCGTAAGGCAGTTGCTTGGCGTCAACACAGTCGAGCATGATGCGATGGGTGAGCCCGTTGATTTCCAACTGGTAGCGTGCCAGGTCCAGCATGTGTACCGCCATGTCCACGGCCACCACGCGGCAGAGGTCACTCTGCTGGCAGAGTGCGACAGGGATCTGTGCCGTACCGGTTCCCAGGTCAAGGATTTCCCCGCCCACGTCCCCGGTTTCCAACAGGTCGGAGACGAAAACCTCGTTGACCGCATCGTGATCCATCTCGTCGTAGTCACGAGCTTCCTCGATGCTGTCCATGACTTCCGGTTCCAGGATGCGTTCCAGTGCCACGATGACGAGTTCCTTCACTAGCTCGAGTTTAGTTAATGGTCGTCGGTGGTTTCATCGACGTGTAATGGTGGCGATGGATTCGCTCGTTCCACGAAGTCCCAGGCAACCAGGATGGCGGCCATGACCAGGTACCCTCCCAGGTAGTTCCAGACGATTTGTTGATCCGAGGGTTGTAACTTGTGGATCAGGAATGTCGCATTACTGGCCAGCGGCGAATGAATGACCCCAAACAAGGTACATCCGGCGGCAATCAAGTAATAAATCGCAGCCCGCATCAACTGTCGATCGATCATCGCGGCCAGTGCGGATGCCCAGATCAGGCTGGTAATAATGAAACCGTTGGCAAGAACCCGTAGGTTCAACAAGGTTGCCTGCGTGGTAGCGCCCAGTTGCTCCGCGTTCACCGCGGGATCGGACAAGATCTGCCCCGTGAAAATCTGGACGAGATAGGCCATAGCTGGCAGGCAGGCAATGGCAATTGCTGCATAATGCTTGCGCGGCGTGGCCAGGAAACTTTGTGCCGTGATTTCCAGCCCAATGAAAACCAGGATCGGGAAAATAGCAGCCTTGGGAATAATGACATACAGGAAACCAAAGTAGCCCAGTAACCCGGCGCTACCAATGAACAGCGCGGTTGCCAGCGAATAAGCTGCCCGACCTCCCATGGCCTTGTAAGCCGGGTGTCCGATGTAAGGCGTGGTTTGAATCACGCCACCACAAAGAGCGGCAACCAGCGTGGCCAGGGCTTCCACGCCAATCACCTTACCGGTGTTGTATTCGTCACCCGCTGCCGCTGCACTTTCCGTGCAGTCGATTCCACCGACTACCGTTCCCAGTGCAAACGGTAGTACGACCGGTAAGTATTGCAGGGAGTCATCCAGCGCACTGATCCACTGGAATTGAAACACGTGAAACCATTGCACGGGCAACAATGCCTCGCGGGGATCGATATCGTGCTCGGGCAGCTGTACCCACCCCAGGTAAGCCATCAGGTAGTAAATGCCGCCCCCAACCAACAGGGCCGCCAGGGCCCCGGGGATACGTAACGGAAAACGGACGTGGGCAATTAGGGTCGTCAGGATGATAGCCATGGCGGCCATGCCAGCCACCGGATAGGCAATGATTTCCATCAAGGGCATGAAAGCAATAATTACCAGTGCAATGGCGGTTAGCGAACCGAGTAGTCCGGCGCGGGGAACCACGCGGCGAATCCAGTTGGACCCGAGCGCACAAACACACTTGAATAGACCACTGATGAAGATCGAGCAAATCCCGATATGCCAGGTGTGAATCGCGGCTTGCTCAGGTGACATGCTAAGTTTAGCCGTCATAAAGGCCGGTCCCAGCACAAAGAACACCATGCCAAAGGTGCTGGGAGTATCCAGTCCTAACGGCATGGCTGTCACGCTCTGAGAACCAGTGCGCCGCGCCAACCGAAAAGCCATCCAGAAGAAGAGCAAGTCTCCCACGACCACCCCGATGGCAGTCCCTGGAACCATATGTTCGAGTGCAAATTTTGCAGGAAATGCAAAAACAACTGCTAGCAGGCTGACTGTCAACAAAAGATTGGCGACATTGTCTAACATCAAGCCAAAAAAGGCATTAACGTCGCCTGGTGCAGCCCATTGATAGCGCGTTTTACTCACAGAGCGGTCCGTAGGCACGGATTTTGCGGATCACAGAAGCTGTGAGTGTAAATGGGTCATGGAGCGCTGTCAATCATTGTGTTTTGCCGTCTTTTACGGCAAATCGCCCAGGATTCTCCCTTGGTGGGGGGTGGGGCCTGGGAGCAACTGGTTGTGTGAGACAGCTTCCCTGAACTTTATTCAACGGAGTTCGTATACAATGAGATGTATCATGCATAGAACACCTGGAAAACGCCCCGTTTCAGCAGCGCAGATGAGCGATGAGGAACTCTTGGTCTGCTATCGCGAAACCGGAGATCGCGATCTCTTTTCGCTGCTGGTTCAACGGTATGAACGCGAGTTATATAGTTACTTACGTAGGTACCTGGGTAGTGCTGAAATGGCAGAGGATGTTTTCCAGGCGACATTTTTGAAGATTCATTTGAAAGGTGACCAGTTTGAAGAAGGTCGCCGTTTTCGTCCCTGGCTTTATACGATCGCAACGCACCAGGCGATTGATGCACAGCGGCGCAATAAACGCCATCGAAATGTTAGCCTGGATGTCGGCAACCGTACCCAGCATGGAGACGATACGGTCAAGCTGATGGACCTGCTGATTAGCCAGGACCCAAATCCATTTGACAATGTTGCTGAAATTGAACGAGCACAATGGGTGGAAGAGGCGTTGGACAAGCTCAGCGATCCGATGCGTAGCGTGGTGAACCTGGTTTATTACCAGGGAATGAAATATCGAGAAGCGGCAGAGGTCCTGTCGGTTCCCGTGGGGACAGTAAAAAGTCGCCTGCATGCGGCTATTTTGAAATTAAATGAAGTGTGGCACCGTACCCACGTGCTTTAACGAACAGGTTTGAGAATTCATGCGTGAAAAGTTATTGGATTACCTGGTAGGTGGTTTGGATAGCCAGGAGTGCGAGCAGGTACGCAAGGCACTCCAGGAAAATCCGTTGCTGGAACAGAAATTGAAATTGCTGCAGCAGTCCTTGCAGCCGCTGGAATCTTGTCGTCATTACGAGCCGCCGGCAGATCTCAGGCAAAGGACGCTTGACCATGTCATGGAATCCGGGCAAGCGAAAGTTTCACCGGCTGGCACGGCTCGATCCATGTGGCATAGTTCCGCGAGCCATCGAGCGGCCCAGCTGGCTGGCACAGATTCCAGGTGGACGATCCTGGATGTGGTCGTGGCCGGTTCTATCCTGGTGACGGCATGCTTGCTGTTCTTTCCCCTGGTGATGAACAGTCGCTATGCCGCTCAATTGAGAGGATGCCAGCAGAATCTTCAGCAGCTCGGTCTTGCCCTGCATGAATACAGTGATCTCAACGAAGGATTTTTTCCCCATGAGATCGGGGATAGCAAGAGCGCCGTGGCAGGAGCTTATGCCCCGGTTCTCTATAACAACCAATTCGTGAAGCAACCACGACTGTTTCTTTGTCCAGCTGTTCCGGACCAGGAGAAATGGATCGGCTGGACCCCGCCAACCGCCCGAGCCCTGGATGAGGCGACGCAACAGGAACTGGCGAGCCTGCAACGACAGATGGGTGGGACGTATGGCTATAACCTCGGCTACTGGTCCAAGGGACGATATTTTCCACCACGTAATCTGCGGCGCTCCTTTTATCCCATCATGGCAGATGTTCCCAGTCCCATGCTGTTGGGACGTCGCAGTAGCAATCATGCAGGAAATGGCCAGAACGTGCTCTTTGAAGATGGCCATGTGCAATACCTGTCCGACTCGCAAATCAGTCCTCGCAAGGATGCCATTTTTTATAGTGATCGTGGCCGAGTAGAACCCGGGCGCCATCGCTACGATGCGGTGATTGGTGAAAGCGACCATCACCTGCAGAATCAATAGGTCGGTGATTAGCTAGCATCCCCCAGGTGGCGTGATGCTTTTCTTCATGGCAGCGAGGCTTGAAGTTCTGGGTCTGGTGGTTTCTTCAAGGCTCATTCGCCTTTCCTGACTTTGCTAGCAGAAAGCTGTGTAAGTCCAGTTCTCGTGGCTTAATCCGCTGTTGCTTTGGAGACCTGTTTGTTGGTACTCTCTGCCCGCGCCGATGGGATGCGCGGAGGTTCTTTCGCGTGTTCAGGGCGTGTTGATTGATGGCAGGAGTCTTGCCGTTCAGGTTGTGTGTATCGGTTCTACGCAACGTCGTTGGACGGGTTGTTGTGTGTCAGAAGATGTTTTCTTGAGAAGCTTTCCTTATTTTATTAGCCCGTGAGGTCATGACGATGAGAAGAGACGGTTTGGTCTACCAGCAATTGACAGGGATAGCGCGTTGGTTTGCTTGGATGCTTGTAGCCGTAGTGCTTGGCATGCCATCTTCGGTTGTTGGCCAGGAGGCCGAGTGGATCTGGTGGGCAGATCATCCGAAGGGCGAGGTACCTGAAACGGTTTGCCATTTTCGTAAATCATTCAGGGCGACGAGTCCAGAGAGTTGTCGGATCGAGATAGTGGCAGATGATGAGTTTGAATTGTTTGTTAACGGGCGTCGTATTGGCCGGGGCAACAGCAGCAAGCGATTGTCCAGCTTTAACGTAAGTGATCATATCAAGACAGGTCGTAATACGATCGCGGTATGGGTGAGTAATCGAAATGGTTCCACGGCAGCACTGGCAGCTCGTGTGCTGGTCAAGGAGCGTGATGGTGGCTGGACATCTCACTCGACAAACGACAGTTGGCTGGCAAGCCTGAAGGCCCTGCCGCTATGGAACACGAACGTTTACACAGATCGACGTTGGAAAGCTTCCCAGTCATTTGGAAAGCTGGGAGATACGGCTCCCTGGGATATCCAGGAAGGCGTTGCCACGGAGGAACGAGACCGCGCCGAGAGATTCCGTGTTCAGGAGGATTTTGAAGTCCGCCGGTTGATTGATGATGACCAGTCAGGTTCGTTGATCGCGATGACGTTTAACGAGTTCGGCCACGCGATCCTGTCCCAGGAAAATGGCCCACTTTTGCTGGCCTATGACAGCAATGGCGACTTCCAACTGGACAAGGTGCGAACTTACTGCGAACAGGTAACCAGTTGCCAGGGCATTCTGGCCCTCAACGGCGAGGTCTTTGTCACTGGCACAGGACCGGATGGATACGCTTTGTATCGACTGTCGGATGAAGATCACGATGGTGTCCTGGAGCGGGCCCGGACGCTCGTGAAATTCCAGAAGGAAATGGGAGAGCACGGGGCGCATGGAATCGCGCTGGGACCCGATGGAATGTTGTATGTCGTGCTGGGAAATCATATTCAACCCAAGCGAGAATACGAGGTATCGAGTCCTTACCAGCACCCTTACGAGGGTGACCTGGTGCAACCACGTTACGAGGATCCCGGTGGGCATGCGGTAGGCGTGAAAGCACCGGGTGGCGTGGTGATGCGTGTCACGATTGAAGGTAAACAGCTGCAGCGCGTGTGCGGTGGATTACGTAATGCCTATGACCTTGCGTTTACCGAGCAGGGCGATTTATTTGTTCATGATTCCGACATGGAATCGGATCGAGGATCGTTATGGTATCGTCCGACCCAGCTTTACCACGTTACCGAGGGTGCAGAATTTGGTTGGCGAAGTGGCTGGTCCAAATGGCCCGAGTATTTCGTCGATAACATGCCCGCCTTGTTGGATACCGGTCGTGGTTCTCCCACGGGAGCCGTGGTCTATAACCATGTGGCCTTTCCCGCGCGTTACCAGGGAGCGATATTCCTGGCAGACTGGTCCGAAGGACGCATCCTGGCCGTCAAAACCAAGCGGAACGGGTCCAGCTACATTGCCAACAGCGAGGTGTTCCTGGAAGGTTCTCCACTGAATGTCACGGACCTGGCAGTTGCCCCAGACGGCGATCTTTACTTCATCACGGGCGGTCGCAAGACCAGTGGAGGGTTGTACCGGGTTCACTGGAAAGGTGACGTGGACAAGTCAGCCATGGAGCTCGGCCAGGGGATCAGTGTAGCCATTCGGCAACCCCAGCTGCATAGTGCCTGGGGACGGCAGAGTATCGCTCAAATTCAAACCCAGCTGGGAGATCGCTGGGCACCCTTGTTGGTTAGCGTGGCCCGTAGTCCAGCGAATCCAGCCAATTATCGTACTCGTGCGCTGGACTTGATGCAGTGGTTTGGCCCCTTGCCACCCCAGGAACTTTTGGTGGAACTGGCCGCTACGAAAAACGAACAGGTCCGGGCCAAGGCCGCTTACCTCATGGGTCTTTATCCCTCACCGGAAACCCAGGCGGCACTGGTACGCCTTCTGCAGGACAAGGATGGGTATGTCCGACGACGTGCCTGCGAGGCACTGTTGCGAGGAGGCCAGACTACTTCGTTCGACAAGATTGCTCCTCTGTTGGCGTCCCAGGATCGAGCAGAATCCTGGGCCGCTCGCCGTTTGCTTGAACGAATGCCACCCCACGAGTGGAAAGAACAGATGTTGGCTAGCGAAGATCACAGTGTCCTGGTGCGCGGTGCGCTGGCCCTGATGATCGCCGATCCAAGTCGACAGAATGCGGCGGCAGTGTTGGATCAATTTAGCAAGGTCATAGCAGGATTCGTCAGTGATCGAGACTTTATTGAGATGTTACGTGTCATGCAGGTTGCCATGATCCGGGGAGCGATCCAGCCGGAGGAAATGATTCCCCTGCGGAACCAGCTAGTAGAAGAGTTCCCGGCCAGTGATCCCAGGATGAACCGCGAGTTAATTCGCCTGCTGACTCATTTGCAGGCATCTTCCATCATGGATCGTTACTTTGCCTATCTCGAGTCCGATGTACCGGACGCCGATCGATTGCATATGGCCCTGCATCTGCGATTCCTGGAATCAGGATGGACGGGCGAACGCCGCCTGGCGTTGCTGCAGTTCATGGAAAAAAGCCAGCGAAACAGCAAGGGAAACGCGGTGCCGCTCTACGTGATGCATGCCACACGCGATTTCTGTCGTTCCATGACAGCCGAGGAAAGCCGTTTGGTACTTTCGAAGGCAAGCGACTGGCCCAACGCCGCTCTGGGAGCACTTTTCCAGGTACCGAAAGAGCTGGACGCGGAGCTACTTGGCTATATCAAGGATATTGACCAGGCAATTGCGGATCGTGGTGGTGATACCATCACGCGTTTGAAGGTGGGCATCATCGCGGTACTCTCACGCAGTGGTGACCAGGAATCGATGAAATACCTGCATGAAATTTGGCAGCGTGAACCCGAGTTGCGACAGCCTATTGCCCTGGGCCTGTCCCGGCAACCTGGTGGATCGAACTGGTCCTACCTCTTGCATAGCCTGGCTGTCGTCGAAGGACAGGTTGCCCGGGAAGTGCTTGCTCAGCTCAAGACGGTCAACCAACGTCCGGTGCAGTCCCAGTATTATCGCCAGGTAATTCTCAGTGGCCTGAAGATGGATTTTAAAAATGCGGCAGCAGCAGTGGAGTTGCTGGAACATTGGACGGCTCAGCAAACCCCCGAGGATCATTCCGCTGAAGTCAGTGACCAGCTTGCATACTGGCAAGGCTGGTTCCAGGATCGTTTCCCCGGTAAGCCGGCAGCGAAACTACCCGTGGCTCCGGAAGGGAGCAAGTGGACGTTCAGCAACCTGGCTGATTACCTGGCTACCGGCGAAGGTGCCCATGGTAATGTCCAACGTGGCGCACTGGTTTTCGAGAAGTCGCAATGCATCAAATGTCATCGATTCGGTGACCGCGGGGAAGTGATAGGGCCGGACCTGAGTAATATTCGCAAGCGATTTACCAAGAAGGAAATCCTCGAGTCCATCGTGTTTCCGTCCCACGTTATTTCGGATCAATACCGCGCGCAGCAAATCGTGACCACCGATGGACGCATCTATGACGGCCTCGTTGTTCCGGGCCCCGGCGAGCAGTGGATTGTTTTACAGTCCAATGGTCAGAAAATTACCGTCCCCAAGGGACAGGTGGAAACCGTGGAAACCAGCAAGCAGTCCTCGATGCCAGCCCAGTTACTGGAGAAGCTGACGCTGGAAGAGATTACTGACTTGTTCGCCTATCTGGGTGTCTTGCCGAAAACGGCCGTGGCGCGTCGTCCCGAGTAGTCGGGGCCGGGCAGGTCGAGTGTCACTCGCGATCCGGTCGCCAGGAATGCGACTGCGGTGCCTGCTTCCCGCAGGAGGTCCCACGAGGCTTTTCCACAGTGGGAACCGTTGACTCCCGGCTGGTTGGTTTTCTTCGCGGCTGCCATCATCTACAATCGGGCCACAGGCCAGCGGTCCGGTGCCGTAGGACGACATCATTCCCCGGGGATCAAGCAGGAATCTATTTGTCATGGCAACAAAAACACCACTCAGTGCTGACAATTACTGGCTCATGAAGTCAGAGCCTCATGCCTATTCGATCCAGGACCTGGCCGCTGAAAAAACCAAGACCACGCATTGGGACGGCGTTCGAAATTACCAGGCACGTAATTTCATGCGTGACCAGATGAAAAAAGGGGACCTGGTTCTTTTCTATCATTCCAACGCCAAGCCCCCGGCAGTGGCTGGAGTTTCCCGCGTTGTCCGGGAAAGCTACCCCGATCACACTTCCTGGGATCCCAACGACAAGCACTACGATCCGAAATCAACCGCGGAAAATCCTCGCTGGTTCATGGTGGATATCAAGCTGGTGGAGATTTTTGATGAGCCGATTGCACTGGAAACATTGCGTGGTATGAAAAAACTGGAAAAGATGGAATTGCTTCGCAAGGGTTCGCGACTCTCCGTACAGCCTGTGCGCCAGAACGAGTTCGATGTCATCCGGAAGCATGCCCATTCGAAGTAGCTTAGTGATAGGCGGCAAGCGTGGATCCTTTACGTTGGATAGATGACGAACTCAAGGGTCTCGACGACCAGCACCTGCGTCGTCGCCGCCAGCTTCGAGCGGGACCCCAATCGGCAGCCCGCATCTCGATCGATGGCAGGACCCTTGGTAATTTTGCCTCCAATGATTACCTCGGCCTGGCCGCGGAAGAATTGCTCGACAGCGTGCAGCAGGGACTCAAGACGGCTGGCTGGGGTAGCGGTGCTAGTCCGCTCATCGTTGGTTACGGTGAGCAGCATGCCCGGCTGGAACAATCCCTGGCCCGGTTTGAAGGATGCCAGGAAGCGATTCTGTTTCCATCCGGGTACGCGGCGAACTCCGGAACGGTCGCCGCCCTGGTCGGTCCCGGCGACGTCATTTTCAGTGACGCCAGGAACCATGCCAGTATTATTGACGGTTGCCGACTTTCCGGAGCAAAGATCGAGGTTTATCCGCATGTCGATACGGGGAACCTGCGAGACCGACTGGTCACCTCAGCCTCATTTCGTCGGCGGCTGATTGTTACCGATACGTTGTTCAGCATGGAGGGAGACCTGGCTCCCCTGCCTGACCTAGCCACGCTGGCGGCTGAACATGACGCCATCCTGATGGTAGACGAGGCGCATGCTACCGGGGTGCTGGGAGCAACCGGGCGCGGCGTGTGCCAGCTCCAGCAGGTGGAAGAGGGAGTCCATGTTCGCGTGGGGACTCTGAGCAAGGGACTGGGTTCAGCCGGTGGTTTCGTGGCCGGTAGTGAGCAACTGGTGCAGTGGTTGGTTAATCGTGCCCGCCCCTATATTTTTTCCACGGCCTCGCCAGCGGCCTTGGCCGCGGCCGGACTGCGTGCCCTGGAAATTGTCGATGAACAACCCGAGCGACGTGAAGACCTCATGGACCAGGCAGCCTGGCTTCATGATCAATTGATCCAGCAAGGTTGGCTGCTGGGAAGCCTGCAAAGCCAGATCTTTTCCCTGCCGGTGGGCAGTCCGCAACGTGCCCTGGCCTGGTCACAGCAGCTGCGCGAGGCAGGATTCCTGGTCCCGGCGATCCGCCCGCCCTCGGTAGCGGAGGGAGCATCCTGCCTGCGGCTGAGTCTTTGTTATGGCCATCCGCGAGAAACGCTGGAGGGGCTGGTCCAGGAACTGGGACGGTTTGCTCCCTTGTTGAACTGAACTGACAGCGGATAACCGTTTTACTCGTGTCGCAGGGCCTCGATGGGATCCATCTGGGCTGCCCGCATGGCAGGGTAGACCCCGAACAGGATGCCCACGATCACGGAGATCCCGAATGCCAACGGGATGGAGAAGTCCACGATCTGGGGTTCCATGTTTTGGATGATGTCAGGCAGATCTTCTAATGAAAAAACATATTTGGAAATAATTGGAAACTTCAAAATCCAGCGCATCCCGGTAATCACGTAAGGACAAAGCAGCCCGCCCAGGACTCCCGTGACGCCGCCCATAGCGGAGAGGGCCACGGTCTCCACCAGGAACTGTCGAATAATATCGCGTTGTCGTGCTCCCAGGGCACGGCGCACGCCGATCTCGCGTGTTCGTTCCGTGACGGTGGCTAACATGATATTCATGATGCCAATGCCGCCCACTATCAACGACACTCCCGCAATCATGCCCATGAAAACCATGAACATCCTCTTCGTGTTTTCGGCCTGTTCCAACAGTTCCAGGGGCACCACGACATTCATGTCTTCCTTTTCATCATGGGCTTTGAGGGTGTCCTTGATATGATCGGCCGTGGATTCGACGTTTTCGATCGCATCCACGATCACGGTGATCTGAGTTAGTTGGACGTAATCACGACTAAACGTGCCGGCACGGGCGATGCGATCCAGGTCGCCGATCCGGTTGCGCAGCGTGGTGATCGGAATGTACATATCGTTTTCAAACACCTGCGAGGAGAAGGATCCACCGATGGCGGCACTGGCATTACGGTGTTTCATGACTCCCACGATCGTGTAGTAGTCCTCGTGATCGGGCAGGTAGATGGAACGACCCAACGGGTCCTCGTAGCTGAAGAGTCGATCGGCCACCTTTTGAGCGATCACACAATATGCTTTTTCTGCTTTCATGTCAGCGTCTTCCAGGAATCGGCCGCGTGCCACTTCCAGGTGAGTGAGGTCCGAGTACTCGGGCGTGCATCCCACCAGGCGTCCGTCAATGCGGTTGTCCCGGAAGAACAAGGGTCGCTGCAACTCGCGAATCTGGACGGCGTCCTTGACGGTGGGAATCCGTAAGAGTTTCTCAAGGTCTTCGCGGGTTACCCCGTACGGCATGGGACCGGAATTTTCACTGGTGACCTGGGTGGAAGGTTTCACCGTGCGAATGATGATGTTGGTGGCCCCCAGGTCTGCGATTTGTTTCTGGGCCTCGTTACTGATCCCCTCCCCGATGGCCAGTAACCAGATCACGCTGGCAACCCCGATAAAGATTCCCAGGATAGTCAGGCTGGATTGCATTGGCTTGAGCATGAGGCTCTTGATACCAATGGCCAGTTCTGCGAATACGCGTATCATGGCAGATTACTCTGGGCAGGGGTTCATATGAGAAGAGTGTCCGATGTACCATCCCGGGCCGTGTCGACAGCAATTTCCCCATCGTAGAGCCGAATAATACGCTTTGTATGACTGGCTACCTCGTTTTCATGAGTGACGATGATGATTGTCTTGCCCTGTTCATGCAGTTCCTGGAACAGGCCCAGGATTTCAGCCGTGGTCGTGGAATCAAGGTTTCCCGTCGGTTCGTCAGCCAGGATAAAATACGGATCGTTGATGAGGCTGCGGGCAATCGCCACGCGTTGCTGCTGGCCACCAGATAACTGGTACGGTCGATGCTTCAAACGATCACCTAGTCCGACCATGTCGGCCAGCTCCCGGCAGCGCTGTCTGCCTGCAGCATTCAGTTTCCGGCAATAGGCCAGGGGGACCTCGATATTTTCCAGCACGGTTAGTTGTTGGATCAGGTTGTAGGACTGGAAAACGAAGCCAATCTTGGCAGCTCGCATACGGGAGAGGGCATCGTCATCCATTTTTGAAACGTCTGATTTTCCCAGGAAAAGGGAACCACGCGTGGGACGATCCAGGCAACCCAGTACATTCAGCAGGGTGCTCTTGCCGGACCCCGATGGTCCCATGATGGCAACGTAGTCACCCTCGGGTATGTCGAACGTGACCCCGCGCAAGGCACGCACCGTTTCGCCCTTGAGGAAATATTCTTTGTGAAGGGACTTGACCCGGGCAGCAAAATTCAACGTCCACCTCCTGCTCGGCCGCCACCACTACCTCCTGCTCGGCCACCACCACCTCCACCAGCTGCAGCAGCTTCCTGCTTATCGATAAAGCCATCCTTGTTCGTGTCCAATCGCTTGATAATATCTGCGGGCATTCCGGGAGGCATTTCTGCTGCCGAGACCTTACCGTCACCATCCTTGTCGAACCTTGCCACCATGTCACCCCCCTGGCGATTGCCACCGCCACCCCGGGGTTGCTGTTGACCATCCGAGGGGCTTGCACCGGGTCTGCCCGTTTGCTGCTTGGGTGCCTCGACGGTTTCCCCCTTCTTGCCAATCGATTTAACATCAGCGTCTTTCAGGTCAGCGGGGATCACCAGGCTTTTTAGGTGTGCCCTCAGGTTTTCCACCAGGATATCGTTTTCCTGGATGCCCACGATACCCGCGGCCTTGGCGGCCTCCGTATCGATGACGATCATTTTTTCATTGCTGGATCCAATCTTGATTTCCCGGGTTACCAGCCCGGTCTCGTTCTGGACCAGGCAAAAGTAATGTCCGGCTACCTCGTGCAATGCCTGGACGGGGATTAGCAAGGCGTTTTCCTGCCGTTCCACCAGGACCTTCACTTCCGCGGTCATCCCGGAACGAATGGTCTCCGGCGGGTCGATGATCGCGATGTACGCGCCATACTCTTTGACCTGGGAACCAAAGAAGGCGTTCGGTTCGGGAATCTGGTTGACCTTGATCACCTTGCCCTTGATCACCTGTCCCTGCAGGCTGCCGACACTAATCACGGCATTCAGGTCCTTACGCACGTAACGAATCCCGCTCTCGTTGATTTTTGCCTTCACTTGCATGAGTTGGGGATTGGGCAGGTCAATCACGACCTGCCGATAACGAATCCGCGTGCCAGCCTCGATGACCTGTTCGGCTCGGCCACTGCGTGAACTGTACACGTTGTGGTACAGGACCTGGCCCTTGGCCGGTGCGTAGATATCACACTTGGTCAGGTTCAGGTCGATCTCATCAAGCTTGTTTTGTTCCTGTTGGAGAATAGCTGTCTTGGCGTCCAGATCGGCCTGGGCGGCCTTGATATCACTCTGGAAGCCAACTTCCATCTTCTTTTTCGTGATCTGTACCAGCGTGTCCATGCGGCTTTGTGCCAGGGTCAGGTCAACCTCTGCCTGCTTGACGGCGAACAGGTCTGCCTTGAGTTGTTCCGCGGTCAGGAAACCAAGAGCGGCCAGGCGCGAACTGAACTTGGCGGTATCCTTGGCACGCCCATGCTTTTCCTGCTGGACGAGAATCTCGCTCTCGATCAACTGTTTTTCCTGGGGAAACGTGCCTTTCTGGTATTCCTCGAGGCCGATGGTCGCCTGCGTGACCTTGTTGTCTGACGCCGTTACGGTGCTCTGGGCTGATACAACGGTCTTGTTCTGGTTGTCCCGCGCGTCCTGGAGTGATTTCTTGTTGAAGGTCACCAGGAGAGATCCCGGTTTCACGATGATATCCTCACCGTCCTTGATCAGGGTATCCAGGTTCGGGTTCAGCAGCTGTAATTGCTGCAGCGTCAGCTTGTGCTGATCAGCCAACTGCTGGAGGGTTTCGTTACCATTGATTTCCGCGGTTTCTGGACCCTCCACGTCGGTCCCTTCTTCGACGATCCAGATAATCTCGGTACCGCCGCTGGTCGGGTCTTCCACCAGGCAACGAATTTCAAGCTTGCCGGAACTTTCTACCTCTCCCTGTTCGGTCACGACGTGCTCGAAATCAGCCTTGACGACTTGAAAGGGAATGACCTGGATGTCCTCGGAAGCTGCTGACTGGGCGACCATGTACCAGATACCCGCTCCCAGCAGGGTAGTGAACACCAAGCCAGCAACGAGGAAAAAAACGACTCCGCCCTGGCGGCGATGATGAATACTGGAAAGCTTGATCATGGCAGGAAATCCTTGTGGATGGAAAGGCTTTCAGTAAGTCGATGGCTGGCTTGCCTGCGACATAAAAATGCCACCAGGGCGGTCAGTCTTTAGCTTAGGTAAGTACCGATATTTTAGTTGTTGGAGGCGAGATTGTCATTGGCATATAGCATCGTAAAACGAAAGTTGTCACCGGTTCAGTCCCACTTGCCTGTTCCTGTTAAACCCGATTAATTGCCAGGGGTTTTCGAGAAAATCGCAGGTTATCGTTTGCCTGGACAAGATAAACTCTTGTCCTAAGGTCCCTGCGGGTTATTAATCGCAGGCGCCACCGCGTCATCCGCTGGCAGGGGGTTTGTCGGATAACCGTATTTCAGGCCAATCGGACCCGGATCGACCCAGATGCCCTCGGCATCCAGTTCCATGGTTCCCAGGTTCAGGTCCAGCATCGCCCGTTGAACTTCGTAGTTCACCCAGACACTGAGAATGTCGTCCTGGGCATCTCGCAGAGCATCCAGGGACGAGATCAGGTTTTGGGCAGTCGTGGGTCCAAACGTACTCGCCTGTCCCAGTGCATTTTGACGAGGTGGTTCCTGCAGCTTGAGTCGCGCCGATTGCACCTGCTTGATAGCGACTCGCAGTGCCGTGCGCCGCAGTTCGAAGTTCACCTGGTTCAATTGAACCTGTCGCAGGGCCGCTCTCAATCCTGATGCAATGGCATCTTCAAAACGGTAGTAACGTCGACGGGATTGCTGGTATTCGATCAGGGATTGGCGGTACGTGTTGCGTTCCTGCAGGCGGGTAATGGGTGCATCCCATCGCAGGGCAGCACGCAGGCTGCCGTTGGAAGCATCCAGGTTGAATGGATGATCGCTGACATTGCCAATATCGCCACTAAAAACAATGTCCAGGTTGCTTTCCAGGCTGTCAGCATTGAATTCCACCAGTCGCCAGGCATCGACGAGTGAGGCCCGAGCATTCATCCAGTCGAGGCGGTGTTCGCGTGCTATTTCCAGGGCCCCTGCGGCTTCCATTTCCACGGGGACCAGGCTGATACTTTCCGCGCGAGCTTCTGCCTGGACCAGCGACAATTCCAGTAGGTCTGCCGAGAGTCCGTTTAACAGGTCGGGGAAGACGAAGAAGATACGCGTGTCCAGGATGGTTTGCAGGTCGCCCGGCTGCAGTTGGTCGCCCCGCTGTAACAACTGATCAATATCCTGGATCAACTGGTTCGTGGCCTTGGTGTTCGTGATGCGAGTTTTAATCCCGCTGAGCGTTTCGGCAAGCAGGATGGGCAGATTGTCGAGCCCGTTGGTATCAAACAGCGACAGGTCTACCAGGCTTGCTGAGTCATCGCCTGCTACAGCACGTTGCTGGAAGAGATTCTTGAGCTCCTTGGCTGCCAGGTGTCTGTCCGGCAGGTTGACACGCAGTTTTTGAATGTCGTTGGCTGCCTGAGGAATGTTAACTTGCGCCGTTTGCTGGCGAAGTTCGCCGAGGCGTTTGGCCAGTATGCCCAGTTGCGTCAGGGCAGTCTTGAGCGTGGGGCTCCACTGGACCTGGGGTGCCTGGTTGCCCTCGTCTGTGGGTAGCACACTGATGATTATCTCACCCACCTGGTTCTGGAGCTGGAGAACCGAGTTTTGCAGTGGAATGAGCTGGGGATCGATCAGGTTGAACTGGTCCAGCGTGGTGTCTTTGATGACCAGGTCGATCTGTGGTGGTAACCCCAGGTCTGACTTGAAGCGGTCCAGGCGGTCCTGGTAAGAGCGACGCAGCGTCAGCAAGCTGGATACCGTGCTGTACAACCGCTGTCGTAACTGCTCCACCTGGAAAAAATCAATACGACCGGCATCACGGAAAGCTTCCAGTTGCGAGAGGCTGCTACGTAAAGCGGCCAGGCTGGCATCCCCGTTGCGCAGATTCAACTGGGCTTGAAGTAAACCGACATAACCACTTGCGTTTTCCGGCGCCACGGAACCAGACGAACCTCCAAATGAACTGCGTCCAACACCACCAAAACCGCCACTCCCAACACCCGTAAAACCACCCAAACCGGAACTGCCAAAGAATCCACCACG
>JAYGDH010000509.1:0-7774 GCA_046583055.1 Pirellulaceae bacterium
GTCGTTCTGCGATCTGGGCAGCACTGCGGCAGAGGCTGTTGAAAAACCGGGTGTCTTTCAGTAGCGAGACCTTGACTGCCTCGGAGAAACCAGCAATGAAATCGCGGTTGCTGAGTGTGCCTAGCATTTCCGCATCGTTGATAACGCCCCAGGGAACTGCGAAGGTGCCCAGCCAGTTTTTTTTGCGAAATAAATTGACGCCGTTTTTTACACCCAGCCCGGAGTCGGCCTGTGCCAGCGTGGTGGTAGGTAAGCGGATCAGGCGTATGCCACGGTGAGCGATTCCAGCTGCAAATCCAACGGTGTCCAGGACCGCACCACCACCAATGACCACGACGTAACTGCGCCGGTCAAGATCCGACACGTTGAAGACCTTCAGCATCTTCTCCAGGACCTGGATGTCGTTCTTGATTTCCTCTCCACCCGGTACGAACTGGATGTTTCCCACACGCTTGATGCGATCCGGGTGAGCTTCCGACAACTGTTTGAACTTGAGTTCGATTTCAGGATTTGCGTTTGCCAGGTTGCGATCCATCCAGAACTGGACTCTCGCCGGTTGATCGTCGGAGGATTCCAATAAATCGATCAGGACGTTCTGCTCGGATCCCAGGACATCGTTGGTGAAACGCAGGCGATGCGTGAACGGGACAGCGAATGGTACGTCCAGGGAACCTGAGTTCAGTGGTCGATCCATGTTCGGTGTTCCCGACTTGGTATTGATGTTGTAAATAAAGACAATGGTCGTCAGTTCGTTATTATAGACGATGCGAGCACTTTTTTCCTGTAGGTCACGGCGATAATCGAGGATCGCGGGAGATCTTAACCACGGGGCAGGACGACACCATGGGGGTATTTACGACTTTCCCGCGGAGGCCTTCCTGGCGACCACGATGGCATCGTGACGACCACTCACAGACCAGCCTTGTTGGTAAGACAGGATTTCCAGCCCCTCGACCAGTTCTGGTAATTCGTCGTCATCAAGAAGGTAGCGTGCAGGTGGCCGGGCGTGACGTGACAGGTTCGTTTTCGTCGGTTGTGCACAGATCAGGATGCCCCCGGGTGCCAGGGAGTTTTTGATGTCTGGAAATAGAGGGCGATAGAGGTAGAGATGCGAGAGGATGAGGCTCCACGGGCCAGCAGGAAAAGGATCTTCCTCGAGGTCCAGGCAGCAAGTCTGCAAGGCGAGGCCCTCGTGACGGGCGTGGCTGGCCGCCTGATCCAGAGCCACCTGGGAGATGTCCGCCAGGGTTACTTCGAACCCCAGTTGAGCCAGCCAGAGAGCATGATTTCCATTTCCTCCAGCAAGGTCGATCGCCCTGCCAGGGGCAGGCAGGTATTGCGAGTGAGCAACGATCAAGGGGGAGGGCTCCTGCCTGGGGAAGGTTGCCTCCAGGTATTTCTGATTCCATTTGTCGCGATCGCTGATAGCCATGTGCGGATTCTCGTGACTGGATGCTACTTGAGTAGAGCTAGCTGGTTCGCGCTTCGTAGCTGATTCAATAACTGGAAAGCACGCGTCTCTAGCTTGAGAAACTTGATCAACTGGGATGATGTGACGGCGAGTTGCTCTGTAACAGGTCTCAGGTCGCCCCCGTGTATGTGAACCAGGTTCAATATCTCTGCCAGCAGTGATGGAAAATCATCGTGCGTGGCTCGGATGGCAATGCGACCTGCCGAACAGCGTTGTTGCCACAACTGACTGGGACTGCCCTGGCTGTCGTCAGAACGGAAACCGAGCGCCAGGTTGACTCGCAGCCGAAACAAGGCCACTCGCCGGTTTTGTTCCTGGCTGCGTCGTTCACTTGCCTGCCCCTGCAACTGAGTAGCACGATGGGTCAGGATCACGGCAGTTTCGACCTTGTTGCGATGCTGCCCTCCCGGTCCGGACCGCTTCTGGCGTTTGCTGTCGCATTCACTTAGTAGCCGTTCGGTGGCCCAGGTTGCCGGATGTGTTGTTGACGACATGGCAGGTGGCTTCAGGGCTGCACGGATTTGGCAGCAGGGTTTAAAGCAAGGGAATTATCCGGGTGCGGTCAAAGGGTGTCCATTGTCGCTACTGCTCAGGTTTAACAGGAAGGGCACGGCTCGTTGTGCCCATTGTTCAGCGGATGGATAGGCGGCCGCGTGTTCGCCAAAACAGCTGTCCAGCATCGCAGTGTGGATGATACCGGGATTCAGTGGAATCGCAGCCATGCCCGCTGGTAATTCGTCAGCCAATGCCTGGGTGAGACCTTCAATGGCCCACTTGGTGGCGCAATAGGGAGCCACCTCGGGGGATGTGGATCGTCCCCAGCCGGAACTGAAGTTGACGATGATGCCCTGTTGCTCTTCCAGCATGCCAGGGACAAAGGATCGTACGACGTGGTAAACCCCCTTGATGTTAATGTCAATGACGTCAGAGAACTCGTCCAGGGGAACCTCCCAGAGGCAGGCATTCTGGTTGATAGTCGCTGCGTTATTAAGAAGTAGATCAGGTGGCCCCTGGCTTTCCATAACCTGGTGAGCCCAGGATTCAACTTGATCGGCCTGGGTGACGTCCACCACGGAAAACTGATGAGGACCAGGGTACTCAGCCTGCAGGGATCGAATCGATTTCTCGCTACGTGCACATCCGCTGACACGCTGCCCTGATTCGATCATGCCCTCTACCAGGGCCTTTCCCAGGCCACGACTAACTCCCGTGATGACAACGTGGCGTGAAGTGGCTGGAGAAGAATTCATGATAAGAAGCTCCGCAACGAACGCTGGCAAGGCACAGCTTGTTTCAATGAATACGCATCTTCAATGATGCGAATACTATAACGTAGCGACATGGTGTAAAGAACCCTGCCGCATCATGGTACGAGGCTGGCAAGCAATGCGATTTATGAAGCAACCCGTATTTTGAATACGATCTGGCGTACTACGAGAAGTGCAACGGCGACGAGGATGGAATACCTGGCCGGCTAGGGAGTGAGCTTGTAGGCCACTTTTGTTAGCTGGGGACGACGGTCTTTAGGCAGGAATTGTCGCTCGGTCAACTCCGGGTCGTACTGCGTCCAGGATTCACGACACGAATTTGCCGTGACCTGGCGGAGGATATTTCCATCATGCCATACGGCAACGAAACACCGGTTCTGGCTGTCTCGTCGTGGCAGTTGAGCGCGATTTTTTAATAATCGCCAGTCGCGGATGTTGTACCGACTGCGCGTCGCTGACCAGTCGTAGAAGATAATCTGGTCGAAAACCAGGCGCCCCTTCTCGTCATAGAAATGATTCACCTCGATCAAGTCAACTCGATCCACCGCAAGGTCTTCGACAGGATTGGAGGTCAGGGATGCCAGGCAGATAACAAATGAAGCGGTTAAAGTACCCACCGTTGTCCTCCTCCCCTGTATCAACGGACCTGGCAGCTCAAAATAGGGCCCGCCGCTACGATTGAAATGGGCCCCCTGCCATTTCCAGCTATTCGGTGATATCGAGTAAATCGGGCGGGAAAAGTGAGTCGATGTGCCGAACTCCCCCCATTGAGCGGGACGCTACTGGGTAACTGGGAGAGATGGGTTGCAGGGGAAAGATGGCTTCCGGGCGAGACAGGCCTGGGTCAGGGGCGCACGTTGACGTAGTGGAAGTGGCCGCCGTTTTGTTGAGCCAGGCGTTGCATGAAGTTGGTTTCCTCGGACCGTGGTCCGAGTCCAAATTGGATCGTGTGGATCGTTGTCTGTCCGCCCGCTCGTTTGCGGATTTGAGTGAGTTGTCCCGCAGTCAAATCAGGATATCCTCCATCGGTCAACAGGAAGAGAACATCGGGCTTGAAACGCAAGCCGGAGAGCACGGCCATTTCGTGATCGGTTCCGCCGACCGCCAAAAGATTTCCGAAAAATTCGTTGACTCGAGATTCGTGTCCAGTTGTCACACGCACCATGACCTTGGGATGAAAGTAAACACGTTTATCGTTGTAAGCAACGATCTGGAACCGATGCGTTTCCAGCAGTCCGGCCAGGGCAGCCTGGAACTGACGCTGTGCGGCAACGAGTGCATTAAGTCCCTGGCCGCCCATGCTTTTGGAACGGTCGATCACGAAGACAAAGGAGCGTCCCTGGGCTGCCTCGCTACCGAACAGGGATACCTGGCCAACGGGGCCCACGGGCTTCCTGGCCTGCAGGCGTTCCCGCTCTTCCCGGAGGAACTGCTCGGAAATGGGATCAGCCGGTAAGCTGCTGGAGATTTTACTTTTCGCCAGGGGGTCACCGAGTGCGACGTTGGCTGGCGACCTTTGTCCTGCCTCCTGTCCAGGTAACTGAAGATTCGACAGGCTGGCTGCACTTGTGTTTGTGGAGGGGGAAAGGGTGGTTGCGGACAACGTACGAGCTTCATTGTTTTGTTGTTCGGATTCGATTCCGCGGGCCTGTTGCGAGATATCCTGCTCGTCAAAGTATTCGGTGGACTGGTTGGCACTGTTTTCCGCCAGCACGATGCCACCGCTCCGGACGGTTTCCGGGGGTACCGATGTGGGCAGGGTTTGCCAGATCAAGCCGATCAGAACCAGGGCCCCCAGGTGGATGGCCAGGGACAGGCCCCAGGCGCCCCGCTGGCGTTGACGATTAGGAGCGGGCTCGACGGGATCCGTTGCCTGGCTGCGGGTCTGGTGAGTGATTGCCATGGATAAGCCCAGAAAAGCAGGTCAAGCGATTTCACCTTGCGATATCGACCAAATATCTGCAGGTGATTGTGGTTTGAAAGGCTGCTGTAGTTTATTTTAGCCGATGCCCACGTCAGGAGCCAAGTAACTTCGAGGCCAGGATCGATGTTTTATCGGAGGATGCCCTGATTTATGGAGAGTAATAGCAGTAAGTTGCGTTGTTTCGTTGTTCTGTTCTCGGATATAATGGTTCTCGTGCGACTCGCCTGACGGCATGGTTTGTCAGGTTAACGACTTCCTCCACTTTCCCACCTGGCGCTATGATGTTGCAACGGTCAGTCTGGTTTCCGCTCTGCCTGGTATTGGTCGGTGTCGTTGCGTTTGCTGCTGACGTTCGAGCAGAAAATAAAGTGACTGTGTATCCCTCGACATTTCGCCTGGCAGGTAAGGGAGCTCAGCAACAGTTGCTGGTGAATGTTCACGATGGCGAGCGTGAAATTGATGTAACGGGAAAAGCGGTCTTTCGTTCCCTGCAGCCCGAGATCCTACAGGTATCTGCGACTGGAGTCGTCCAGTCACGCAAGGATGGTCAGGGTACGATTGTTGTTGAGCTTGATGACCAGCAGCTTGAGGTACAGGTGGAGTCGATACGCTCATCCGAAGTATCTCCGGTGAGTTTTGAACTGGAGGTCCAGCCGATTCTCGTGAATCGTGGTTGTAGTACAGGAGCTTGTCACGGTAAGGCGCGGGGCCAGAACGGATTCCAGCTTTCTTTACTGGGATTTGACCCGGAATTCGATTTTGCGGCGCTCACCCGAGAGGGACGAGGTCGCCGCCTGTTTCCGGCGGATCCCAGGCGTAGCTTGTTGTTGCAGAAAGCAACGGGCCAAGTTGCTCATGGCGGAGGGGTGCGTTTACCGATCGAGAGCCGGGACTATGCGACGGTTTTGCGTTGGGTGACCAGTGGTGCTGAACGCAGAGTTGCCGGGGAACCGCATCTAGAGCGTATTTCGATGTTCCCGGAGTTTCGCATGATGAAGCCGCGCCAGCAGCAGCCCCTGGCCGTGACCGCTCATTATTCAGACGGTTCCCAGCGTGATGTGACGCGGCAAACCCAGTTCCAGTCCAACGAGAGTGTGATTGCCGACGTGGCCAGTGAAAACCAATTGCGTGCCGGGTCCATTCCTGGTGAGGCGACGATTATGGCGCGTTTCATGGGGCAGATCGCGACCTGTAACGTGGCCATTCCATTACAGGGCCAGGTCCCGGATAGCCTGTATCGCCAACTGCCGAGAAACAATTTTATTGATGACCTGGTCTGGAAGAAACTCCAACTGCTGGGGATCACTCCTTCCGAAGGTATTACGGACGCGGTTTTCATGCGACGAGTATCGATTGATATCCTGGGTCGTTTGCCGACAGCCGAGGAAGTACGAGTTTTCCTGGCGGACAGCCGGGCAGGCAAACGTGAACGATTGGTTGATGCCTTGTTGCAGCGACCGGAATATGTCGATCACTGGGCTAACAAGTGGATGGACTTGTTACGGCCGAATCCCTACCGCGTTGGAATCAAGGCCGTCTTGAATTACGACAACTGGATTCGCGAGAGTTTTCGCCAGAACAAGCCTTACGATCAATTCGTGACCGAGTTGATAACAGCGCAGGGAAGTACCTGGCGTAATGGTGCAGTTACCTTGTTTCGTGATCGCCGTTCACCCGATGAAGTAACGACACTGGTCAGCCAGCTTTTCCTCGGAGTGCGGTTGGAGTGCGCCAAGTGCCACCATCATCCGTTCGAGAAGTGGAGCCAGGAGGATTTTTACAGCCTCGCCGCCTATTTTAGTCGCGTTGGCCGCAAGGGAACCGGCCTGTCCCCGCCAATTTCAGGGGGCGAGGAAATAATCCTGCTGGCCAAGTCAGGTTCGGTTCGACATCCGATTACCGACAAGGAACTGGCGCCCAGGCCTCTCTTTGGAGAGGCTGCGGTGATTGGCGAGACGGAAGATCCTCGGCAGGCATTGGTTCAGTGGATGACATCATCGGAGAATGACTATTTTGCCGAGGTGATCGTCAATCGTATCTGGGCGGATCTCATGGGCCGGGGACTGGTGGAGCCGGTTGACGATCTGCGCGCAACCAATCCCCCTTCCAACGGTCCATTACTTAAGACGCTGGCCAGCCATTTACGTGAGCAGCAGTTTGATTTGAAGAAGTTAATTGCCACGATTACCAAGTCCTATGTTTACGGGCTCAGCACGGTGCCGACAGAACGGAATATTTCCGATACCAGGAACTATTCCCGGTTCTACCGCCAGCGACTTCGAGCGGAAGTCTTGCTGGACGCCATCACGGATATCACGGAGATCGACGAAACGTTTTCCGCGATGCCTCCTCAATCTCGTGCTAACCAGATCTGGACGACGCGGGTCAGTTCGTTGTTTCTCGATACCTTCGGACGTCCTAATCCCAACCAGGATCCTCCCTGCGAGCGCACGCCTGAAATCACGGTCGTACAGACATTACACTTGATGAATGCCCCGAATTTGCATAATAAATTAACCACTGACAAGGGATTTGTCGCTAAAATAGCAGCTACTAAGTTGCCTGCTGAAAAAATCGTGGAAGAGTTGTATTTAAGGTGTTATGCGCGGTTTCCGGATGAGGAAGAGAGAAAAGTCGGACGACGAGTCTTTGATGAAGACAATAGTAACCGTCGCCAGGCTACCGAAGATCTATTATGGGCGTTAATGAATACGCCCGAGTTTGTGTTCAAGAACTAGGGACATGGATTTCCAAGGATTTAAGATCATGAAAAGTCACCAGAACTGCGAGGGGATCACGCGAAGAGACTGCCTGCAATTGGGAGTGGGTGGCTTGATCGGCGGAGGCCTGGTGGGTGCACTGCGAGCCCAGGCACTAGCGGCGCCCACGGTCAAGGGACCTCGGCAGGCAACCCGCTGCATCCTGATCTGGCAGGATGGTGGGCCCACGCACTACGAGACTTTCGACCCCAAGCCGGATGCACCTCGGGAAATTCGTGGAGAGTTCGACACGGTGGCAACCAATGTTGCTGGTGTTCATTTCTCCCACCATATGAAAAAACTCGCTGGCATGATGGATCGCCTGGCCGTGGTTCGTTCCATTCGTCACAAC
>JAYGDH010000535.1:0-11234 GCA_046583055.1 Pirellulaceae bacterium
TTGTTAGTAGAGCAGATGTTGAGTTTTCCCTGAGTATCGGTGACTCGTTGTTCACATTCCTGCAATTGCAGTTGTCGCCCATCAGCCTCGACCCGGGCCCTGGTGTAGCTGTCCTTGACCTGGTCCAGTGTTTGCTGGAGATCCTGGATGGCTCCCTCGGCAGCCTTCACGCGGCGTGGTCCCTCCGTCAAGCGATCTTTCAAATCAGTCTGACGTTGATGAATGCGATGTAAATCACGAAGTGATGCAGCCGTTAACGACATGGAACAATAACTCCTCAATCAAGGGGCGCTGGGGGGAACGGCCGATGGCTAAATCTCCGTTGGATATGGAAACGAAAAAAGCCGTTGACCAGCAGGCCAACGGCTTGGTTGTACGTGGAACGAGATACTGATCCACGATTCGGGGATGCTGCTGGGCAGGTTGTTTCAGCCTGCCGCCTCCTGCATGAATCCTGCCAGTTGTCCGCTGCGAACGGGATGCTGTAGTTTACGAACCGCCTTGGCTTCGCTCTGTCGCACTCGCTCACGCGTGACCTTGAATATGCGTCCGACTTCCTCCAGGGTGTAGGTGTAGCCATCGCCCAGGCCGTAACGGAGCCGAATGATTTCGCGCTCGCGGTAGGTGAGGGTTTTGAGTAGGTGGTCAATTTTTTGTCGCAGGATACCATTGTTGGCTATCTCTACCGGGTTGTCACTGGAAACATCCTCGACGAACTCGCCGAAGCTGCTGTCCTCGCTTTCACCAATCGGTCGATCGAGACTTGCCGGGTGGCGACCGATGTCCAGGATCCGTTTTACTTCCTCGGCACTAAGGTCAACTCGGCGAGCCAGTTCTTCTGTTGTCGGTTCTCGACGCAGTTCTTGCAAGAGCTGCTTTTGAGTATTTCGTAATTTTGACAATACGTCAATCATATGAACCGGGATGCGAATGGTTCGAGCCTGGTCGGCAATGGCCCGGGTGATGGCCTGTCGGATCCACCATGTGGCGTAGGTCGAGAACTTAAATCCTCGACGATACTCGTATTTGTCAACGGCTCGCATCAGCCCGGTGTTGCCTTCCTGGATGAGGTCCAGGAAGCTCATTCCACGATTTCGATATTTCTTGGCAATTGAGACGACCAGGCGAAGATTTCCACTGGAAAGTTCTCGTTTGACCTGTTCGTAATCCTCAAACTGCCGGTGCAGACGCTGCAGACGCAATGACATACTACGCGGACTTTCGTGGCTTAATTTCATCAGATCATACAACTCGCGGCGCAGCAGCGTTTGCTCTTCTTTTGCAGCAGGTGTCGGTTTCTGCTGGCGAAGCGATCTTAACTGATCACGAACACTATTCATGCGATTGGAAAAACCCTCGAGCTGATGCATCAAGGGTTGGACTCGACGGGTACGTAGGCTGAGCTCTTCCACCAATTGCAATGCTTTTTGGCGATTTCGGATGAACTTTGTTCGGAGCTTCTTACGGTTCCGCGTCTTGGTGCTCTTGCGGATTAGCTGCTGAAAGATCTCCTTGTTGTTTGCCAGCAGGTGATCGAGCGTCTTCAGGTTATGTGGCATGCGGGACTGGATTTGCTCTTTGGTGAGCCGCTCGGTGAGCGAAACCTTGATGGTTCGGTCGAAGGGCAGGTCGCCCCGGTAGACACGCCTGAGCGTTTCGACGGTGATTTGCATGGCGTATTCGCAGCCGAGAACGGAGCGTCGAAAACGTCGCCGACACACTTCGATCTTCTTGGCCAGCGAAACCTCTTCTTCGCGTGTCAGCAGCGGGATCTGGGCCATTTGAGAAAGGTAAAGGCGGATCGGGTCATCGCTCAGCTTGGGAAGCGTCTCTCCTGCCAGGGTGGCCTTGGCAGGGATTGCTGGTGCAGCCTGTTGGGGAGAGGGTGGGGTCGCTTCCTTGGTCTTGGGCGGGCTGTCGCACAAATCGATTCTAGCCGAATCGAGGGCAGCCAGGAGGTTGTCTACTTTTTCTGGATGAATGTCTTCATTCGGTAGGTAAGAGTTTACTTCGTCGTAGGTCAGGTATCCCTGTGCTCTTCCCTTGCTGATGAGTACCTGTAGGTCTTTCTCCATATGGACCACGTTCTTGCTCCTTCTGCGCCTCATGCGCTCTGAGACAATATGGTTTTGATCGTGCTCAGGTGTCCCGCTAACGGGCCCCCCTGGAAAACGATCAACGGCAGAAGCTGGTTACCCGTCCGTGGGTGCCGACATACCCTGCCGTTGTCTTTCTTGGTCAAACAGTTTTTGTAGTAGTTCTTTCTCCTCTTCGATATCGAGCGTGTTGTTCTCCAGGGCCGCCAGTTGCTCTCGACCGGCGGTACGAAGTGCTTCACTATGAAATCCTTTCACCAGCTCATCCAGTCTCTCGGCGGTCTGAACCTCGGCATGCCTGGCCTTGGCGTTGGCGGTTTCATCCGTTTCGACCAGGATGTGCTTTAATTGAGGGTCCTCCAACTCGGCCAGCACATAACCAAAATCAGGCAGTCTGCCAGTGGCTGCAATGCGACCATATAACGTGTAAAGTGACCGGCCGGTTTCCGTCGGCAAGACGCCAACCTGAATTTGTTCGAGCGCGGAAGAGACCAGTTCCGGACTGAGAATCAGGATCTCCAGTAACTCGGTCTCCCGTGGGTCCAGTGGTTTCCAGGTAGTGGGCCTGGGTGCCTGGGTACCGGATTCATATTGCGGAGTTGAACGGCTGTCCTGCTGCCGGGAACGAATTTCGCTCATGCGCGTCCGGAGGATCTCCTCCCCCAGGGCGAAGCGGCGTGCTAAACGTGAGATCACCTGTTGTTCCAGTAAACGGCCCGATTCACTGCGAGTCGTCTGGGAGCGACCCGCCTGGGCCAGTGTCCGGAGGATTTCTTCCAGGGCCTGGTGCGCCCGATGGGTATCGGTCAGGGTATCGACCCCTTGCAGGACCGTACTTACCTTGTGCTCAAGTGCATCCGCTGCACCGGCTGCTTTTTCCAGGAAAACTTCCTTGCCCTGGGTATTCAGGAAATCGCAGGGGTCCATGCCATCCGGCAGGGTTAATACTCGCAGATCCACTTCGGCCGCGATAAATAATTCCAGGATTTCATTGGTCCTGCGTTGTCCGGCATCGTCGCCGTCCAGGATCAGAATAATCTTGTCCGCAAAACGTTTCAGTAACTGGACGTGACGTGGACCCAGGGCGGTGCCGAGGACAGCAACCGTGTTGGTAATTCCATGCTGGTGAGCCATGATGACATCCGTGTAACCCTCCATTACCATCAGGCTGTTTTGCTTGGTGGCTGCCTGTCGAGCCAGGTCCAGCGCGTAAAGCTGGTCGCTCTTGGAGAACAGCAGCGTTTCGGGGGAGTTGATGTATTTGGCAGACCTTTCCGTGGCATGCTCCGGAAGGATGTGACCGCCGAATGCGATGGGGCGGGATTGTGTGTCACGAATTGGAAAAATGACCCGTCCCTTGAAACGGTCGTAAGCCCGGCCGCTTTCGCTGGTGGCAACGGCACCGATCCCCTCCAGGATTGCTGCACTGTGTGGCGTGGAATGGGACTGGTTCAACAACCATTGCCACTGGTCCGGGGCATAACCCAGATGATGGTGCTGGATGCTCTCGGAACTTATGTCCCGTTCCTGCAGGTAACGTCGAGCCCCTTCCGCATCAGGTGAATTGACCAGGTAGTCATGGTATTGTTGTTCGGCCCAGGCCATGGCCTGGTAGAGGTTGCGCTTGTCCCGGGGATCACCCGGTTGGAATTGCTGTCGTGCCGCCTGACGCGTCAGCGGTATCCCAGCCTGGTCGGCTAGTAACTCCAGTGCCTGGCGAAAATCAATACCCTCACGCTGCATCGTGAAGCTGAAAATGTCTCCGCCGATATTGCATACCCAGCATTTCCAGGAGTGCCGGTCCGGATTGACCTGCAAACTGGGGCGACTGTCTTCATGCCAGGGGCAAAGGCCAACGTAGATTCGTCCCTGTCGCCGCAACGTTAACGAACTGCCCACCAGATCGACGATGTCGATGGCCTGGCGAACCTGCTCGCGAGCGTCATTGGAATCAGCGAAAGACACGAAATCTCCTGACAAGAAACATGTTGCAGCAAGCCATCACGACCGATGGAACGCAACAATTAACCCTGGATTCATCCCCCGGTGACCGGCGCCTGTTACGCCAGTGAAATGCCCTCCTTGGCACGCGGAGCGAAATTATAAACCTGAAAAATGGGGCGGTCAATCTGCAGGCCCGCTGCTGACAATGTTCAGCACCTAAGGCCGTTACTGCTCCCCCCCCTGCCGTACCCTTCCTTCCATTCGCTGCGAACTTCAATACAGGCGACCATTGTAACCACACCCCTCGAAGATCGAGTAGTTCGAAGCAAGCTTAGCGCCCGATTTTTGCGGAAAAAAAGTGGTTTTTTTGGCCGATGCTAGCATTCTGGTTCCGGCTCAGTATCTCCTTGCAGGGTAGGCAAGTCAAAGGAAAACCACATCGTTTACCGGCAGTGTCATGCTGAAGAGGGGAAAAGACGGTATTCTGTAGAGTGGTGAGCCGGTACCGTGACCTGGCGAAAGAATTCATACGGTGAAGGTAGTTGGGTGGCAGCATGAAAACGGCCTCGTGGAAAATGACCGTTATTCTTGTCACCCTCATGGCCTCGTTGGGTTGCCAGGATGTTGACCCTCCCTCGTTGGCGACCTTGGCGGAGCAAGTGCGTTTGGGAAAACTTGATCGTATCGTGACGGCCGAGACCATCGTTGAGGATGAGGACCTGGCGGTCCTCTCCGGTTTGCCGGGGTTAGTCGCATTGACGATCCATGACAGTCGTATTAGCGATGAGGGAATGCGCCATTTGGAAGGACTGGAAGATCTGGAAGAGCTTCATTTGCGTGGTGCGGAAGTAGGTGACCAGGGGATTGAACATCTGCTGGGATTGAGGAAACTTCGTAACCTGAACCTGCCGAAAGCGAACCTGACCGATGAGGGGATGAAGCGGCTTGCGGAACTGCCTTCACTAGAACTGTTGAGGATCGGTAGTCCGCGGTTAACTAACACCAGTTTGCAGCATGTTGCCACGATGTCACGGCTGCGATTTTTGCACTTGATCAATGTTCCCATCACGGATCCGGGACTCGCGAACCTGTCCGGTTTTGGACAGCTGGAATCACTTTACCTGGATGGCAGCCAAGTGACGGAAGAGGGAATTACCGCGTTGATGCAACAGCTTCCGAAGTTGCATTTGCACCTGAATCAACGGCATCCGGACAATCATCCCGCGGATCATATGCACTAGCTGGGAATGATTGCAGGCGGGGTGAAGAACTTTTTGCAGGTAGCTGGAAATCGCGTTCCTCGCCGGTTATATTGGGCAACCACTAATATATGGGGAAAACCACTAACAAGTTTCGGACGATTATGTCCAGGAATCAGGAGCACTATATCATGCGTCGCAACCGTTGGAGTGTATTGGCAGTTAGCGTTCTTTTGGTCATTGGTACCAGCGTGAGTTGGTCACGTTTTCAAGATGCCCCGGTTGGCGAGGCAATGACCAAGGCTGCCAAAGCTTACCTGGAAACGCTGGATGAGAAGCAGCGTGCCCAGTCGACGCTGGAATACGAATCGGAGAAACGAGTTGCCTGGCATTTCATTCCCAAGAAAGAGCGCAAGGGCCTGCAGATTCGAGATATGAAGCCCGAGCAGAGGAAAGCAGCGAGTCAACTGTTGCGTGCATCGCTTAGCGAGGCAGGCTATGGCAAGGCCCAGAAGATCATGGCCCTGGAAGGTGTCTTGAACGAGTTGGAAAAGGAGAATCCCGGGAAATTTCTCCGCGATACCGAGCGATACTTTTATACCCTGTTTGGTGACGTTGGATCAGAGAAACGCTGGGGGCTTAGTATCGAGGGTCACCATATGTCGTTGAACTTCGTGGTCGAGAAGGGGAAAGTGATTTCCTCGACCCCCACGGTTCTGTGTGCCAACCCAACGATCGTTCCTGCTGACATCGCCGGATTCAAGAAGGGTGATCGGGTTTTGGCCAAGGAAGAGACACTGGCCTTTGAACTGGTGAATGGCTTGACGGAAGCGGAACTAAAGGTGGCTCTGATCGCCGAAAAGGCTCCTCGAGAAATTCGAGCAGCAGGAGAGGCTCAACCGCCCCAGGAAGAGGCAGTCGGCGTGACTTACGGTAGTCTCAAGGCGCCGCAGAAAAAACTCCTCAAGGAACTGGTCTTTAAATACATGCGATTGATGCCAGCGGAAGTCGCAGCCATTCGTAACAAGGCAATTATTGCAGCGGGTTCGGATAACATCCGTTTCGCCTGGGCAGGGGCCCGGAAAGAAGGCATTGGGCACTATTATCGCATCCAGGGCCCCTCGTTCCTGGTGGAGTTCGTTAACACGCAGCCCGATGCAGCCGGCAATCCCGCCAGTCATATTCATTCGATATGGCGAGATATGAGTGGTGACTTTGGGATTCCGGTTGCGAAGAACTAAGCAGCTGGTTGTACCGCGAAGTTGTGAATACAGTTCCTGGTGATCCTTACCTGGGGCGTGAGTATGCGCTCGTGGGCAGTGTTCTGTTTTGCAAGCAGGAGGCGATCGACTAGTCGTCGGAAGTCGTGGGAGCCGCCAGAATCTCTTTAACGGTCTGTTGCAGCAGTGACGGGCCGCCAAACGTCATTCCCAGCTGCCGGATTTTCTGGTTTTCAATTTCATTCAGGGGCGTTGTTTGCGTACCGCCGATGACTGCTCTGCTGGCGGAGATCTCCTTTGCCAGCTGGGCAACATCCCACTGGCTGATGTATTGGTCATAGCAGTTGTACGATTGGCCGGCGATGCCGTCGGCATGCAGTAGTAATTCGGCAGCTCGAGCCACGTCTGCGGCATGAACCTCCTTTCCGCCTCGCTGGCAATCAACCGAATTGCCACGGGCAACGTCTTGTATGAGGTCGAACCACTTGCTGTGGCTGGCTGGCTGCCTTAATCCATAAACACCAGTAGGCCGCAGTGAGCAAATGTCGTATTCTTCGCCGAGCCCGTAACTGTGGACGAATTTCTCAATGGCCGCCTTATGGGCACCGTAGTGACTGTTGGGCCACAGTGGGTGTGATTCATCAAGCAGTCGGTCAGCCAGGATGACCTCGTGGACGGCGCCCGTTGAGATGAAGACGAATCGTGGGACATCCTGGCGGCGTGCCGCCTCGATTAATCGTAAGGTTCCCAGTACGTTGGTTTCTGTGAAGCGGATCAGGTCACCCTCACCACCACGAAACTGGGCGCCGGGTCGCCAGAGTGCCGCGTGTATTACGGCATCACAGCCGCTGACCAGTTGCTCAGAGGCCGCGGTTTCGCCGAGTGCCCCCGGGATCCATTCCAGAAGTTTCGGGTCGTCCGGGAAGCCTGACAGGTCACTCGAAGGGCGACACCAGCACTGCAGTTGATGTCCGCCGGAGAGCAGGTGTCGAACCAGGTAGCGACCTATAAATCCCGTGGCGCCGGTTACCGCTATTTTCATCGTGAAAAATGCTCTCTCATCTGGCGGATGCGATCCAGGTCAAGATTTTCAGGCTCGTGATCAAGAAACCAGTCCAGGTCCGCGATGGCCGACTTCTTTCGTCCGGTTTCAAAACGCAGGATGGAACGCATGCCACGGTATTGCACGGAGTGAGAATCCAGTGCCATCAGCAGTTCCACGTAACGCAACATGGATTCCTTGTCTTCTTTTTGCTGTGCCAGGCTCATCAGATTGTTGAGCATGCGGATCAGGATTTGCCGGCTGGGAACCGGGTCCAGGTAAGCGTCCTGGAAGGGCTGGTTGCTGTGCTCGGCGGCGAGCTTGATTGCATCCTCGCGGGTCAGTCGCTTGCCCTCGTTGAAAACATCAATCAACTGACCCTTCCCATCCTGGTTGACCTGCCGAACGATAAAATGGCCCGGTAAACCTACTCCCTCGATCTTGAGTCCCAGGCGACGGCCCAGTTCCATGTAGAGAACTGAAAGTGTGATCGGCAGGCCTTCGCGGTCATCGATAACGCGGTTCAGGTAACTGTTGGCCCGATGATAGTAATCAAACCGACTGCCGTGAAAACCGTTGTCCTGGAAAAGGTACTTGTCCAGGGCAGCCAGCTTATCTGCCTGGGCGGCATCTTTCTTGATAGCTGCGAGAATGTCGTTTGCCATGCGTTCGATCAGTTTTACGTAAGCCTGGGTGTCGATCTCTTCCTCGTCCAGTACCGCAATCAACAGGGCTGCCTGCAGCAAGTCAGGCGCGGCAGGATCAGGTTTCTGCTTGCCGGCCAGGTCTGGAAAAAACTTATTGAGTTTTGCGGCAATCGCGCGGGCATGGATGTCGGCTGAAATCTGCTTTAGTTCGGCGGCCCGGTTGGTGAGGAACTCGGCCTGGCGGCGCAAGAGGTCACGGGTATCTGTTGAATGTTCCTGGAGGGGCTCTAGTTGCTGGTCGCTGATTGCTTCCAGTCGTGGCAGATCGTCGATCAGCTGGTTTAGCCGCGTTGCCAGTTCCTTGGGTAGCTTGCCCCGGCCCAGGTTGTTGCCGATTCGGAAGTGACGGAACTGGGCATGCGTGTCACGGAACTTGGCCAGGCCCGCTCGGCCCGTGGGTAATCCGCGGTCCCGGGAGGTCAGTATTAATTGGTCGTTCACGTAGCAGAGGAACTGGTCTTTTTCCAGGCGAATACGCAGCGTGTTCCACTCTCCAGGTCGATAGGCCTCGCAGGGCTGGTCATAGAGGACCTGCCACGAGAAGACATCTGCACCCTCGAAACGTGTTAAACGAATCTTGCCACTGGAAGGATAGAATCCGTAATGCCGGTTTTTCCCGTCGGCGTGAAAGACCAGGCCGGCTGCACCGGCTTCCTTGTTCAGTTTGACAGCCACAGAGATCTCGTAGGGAGCAGCGGGAATAGCCTGGCTGGAAAGGCAGAGTGAACGACCGGCAAAGCCCTGTCCGGACTCCTCCACCATGATGCGACCGCCGCGTTGTCGCCAGCGGGCACCAAACAGTGGTTGCCAGTCCCGTGGGTCAATCGTGCCAATCGTCATCCAGCGATCGATCGGGACAGGATTCGGTTTCGCCAGCAGGGTTTGCAGCATCCGGATGTCCACGGCAAAGCCCAGGTTGTCGGTAACCAATGATTTCATGGTCACGATGCCATGAACATGCCCCTGTCGGTCCAGGACAGGTCCACCACTGTTGCCCGGTTCAATAGGGATGGCAAGCTGCAGCATGGTGCGTCCGTCAATTTCTCGCATGCTTGAGTTGACACCACTCACAACACTGTTCTTGAGACCATGTGGATTGCCCATCACGACAATAGGCGCGCCCTTCTTTAAGTTTTCCGGGTTGCCCAGCGTGAGAGCAGGCAGGTCCTTCTCAGCCACGCGAATCACCGCCAGGTCCATCTTCCGATCAGAAGCATGGATAGCTGTTACCTGTAATTTGCGACCGTCGGACAGCTCCACGTGGACAGGACGGGCATCGCCAATGACATGGTAATTCGTGGCGATCAGGCCATCCTTGTCAACGACAAAGCCGGTGCCGATGCTCTGGGAACGGCCTTCTCGACCCGTGGATGAAATACTGACCAGCGAGGGGCGCGTCTGGGTAGCAATCTTTTCCACGTCCAGGGCAGGTTCTTGGGCGCGAGAGGGGGCAGGAACGTTCAGCATGACCAGGGAGAGAATGATCAAGATCGCCATCATCCCTGACGCGGCGGGCCGTAAAGAAAACCCCATATTAAATCCTTTGCTGTAGGTTCATCATTCGGTGCCAGGTGGCATACTCGGGGGCCGATTTCACAAGTGTCCTTCGAGCTTCCTGGTTCGTAGCATTCCAGGGATGTTTAAGCCCGCGGAAACTCCCGTATTGTAGGCGTGTTTGCCTGATTGGATAAGCCAAAGCTCCCTTGCCGAGGAAAAACGATCCGGATATGATAACTCTTGTTCAAGGGCTCAGCAGGGTGGGGACCAGGCAATCGAGCTCGCCAACCTGTTTCAAGGTATCACCTTAGCTACCTGGGAGGTAACGAATGTCCCCCAAACTGCGTACTTTGTGCTTCTGGGCCACGGCAGTTCTGGTCCTGAGCGGTCCCCGATTGAAAGCAGATCCGCCCAGGGTACGCGCTCCTGCCGTGGAGAATAACCGTCCCCTGCAGCGGCAAGCCCTGGAGGATGTACTTGCCGACGGTTGGCAGCTCTCCCTGCGCAATTATCATGAGACGGTCAACCAGGCGGCCCGCTTGCGACAACGGACACGCCCGGATCACCGCCTGGGATATGCCCTGCTGCTCGTTCAGCTGAAACAACGGCAATATGCGGATGCTGAGAAGTCCTTGAAGGCATTACTCTCTAGCCATCCTGACTACCTGCCTCTCTGGCGAGCCAGGATCTGGTTTTCCGTGGTGACTCGAAAGTACGAAGCAGCCTTGTCTGAAATGCAGTCGCTGGGCCTGCGGATTACCCAGGGCACGTTGCAGACCGATGGGATCCAGGGGGGTGGCTTGGTCGCCGCCACCGACGCCCAGTTGCTGGAACTGGTTCGTTGGAGCGGTCAGTTGACTGGCTTTGTTGAGGGTCCTGCCGCAACGAGGTTTGCCCCGTTGGTATTTCAACAACATCGAACGATGCTGACGCAGCGTTGGAGCAAGGCACAGACCAGGGCATTTGAGCAGGGGCGACAGGTCGTCCTGCAGAGCTTCTCTGCCCAGCTGGCGGCTGTCGTAAATATTTCGAAAGAGGCGAAACAGCAGATCCGCGTCCGGTTGCAGGAGTTAGACCAGCATCAGGAAAAGACGCGTAAGGATCTCAAGGATCGGCGAGCAGAACTGAATGAAGAAGGAAGAGAACTGCGGGATGCGTTGCGGGATCAACAGCAGCAATTTCGGGACGATGATCGTCCCCTGACTGATACGCTGTGGCGTATCGATGGCCATTCCGGTGTTGCCTGGCGCAGCAGGAATTACCTTGCCACTGACCTGAGCTGGCTGGAAAACCAATTGGCGGTCGAGGTGGATCCGATCCTGCGACAACAATTATTTAATGAAATTGATCGCTTGAGGAACCAGTTGGCCTGGAACGATACAGATCTCGTGTCGTTGCAGAATCAATCATGGAATGTGCAACGTGCTCGGACTGATTTGTATTGGCAGCATCGCCGGAACCAGCAGGTCGTTAATCGACAGCTCGAGGATTCTCGGGACTCACTGGAGAGCGTGGTGAAGAATGAGAAG
>JAYGDH010000605.1:0-3147 GCA_046583055.1 Pirellulaceae bacterium
GATCGACGCCCTCCAGTTCACCGTTGCTGTCAATATCGCGGCGAATGCGATCCAGGTCGTGCAGCAACTGGCGACGATTGGCAAGTTGTTTCGCATCACGACCGGCAGCAAGTTTCAGCTGCGGTGTCTGGTAACCGGAACTGCTCGGATCAGCCACCTGGAATGACTGGTGATGTAACCCCAGGTACGTCGGCCGAGTCATGTACGGATGCCGGGGCACGGTCACATAAGGAGGCAAGGCATTGCGAAATCCCAATGCCTGGCTGGCAACATGACCAAAGTCCGGATGTTCACTCTTGGATTGTGACGTGGGATCCAACTTACTGGGACGTTTTCCCGTCAGGGCGACGATACCCCCATCACTGTGAATACCAACATCATGGTGCAGTGACCGAACCAGGCTGAACTTGTCAGCGATCTTTGCCTGCAGGGGAAAATGTTCGCAGATCTCCATGCCAGGGACATTGGTTCGGATGGCGCTGAACTGGCTGCGGATCTCGCTGGGGGCAGCCGGCTTGATGTCCCAGGTTTCAAACTGGGAAGCCCCGCCATGCTGGTACAACATGATCACGGACGTATCTCGACTGGCATGCCCAGCCCATGCTTTTTGCTGAATAACTTCCGGCAAGGTGATCCCGCCCAGGGCCAATGCACCAACCTGCATGAACTCACGCCGTCCCAGCGGTCCCGGACATCTGTTGCGGTTCATCGTCCGCTCATCCTTCCTGGCCTGGATCTCATGATAATCAACGCCATTCACCGTTACCTATTGTAACAACTGACCGAAAGCCGCGAAACGGAAAACCAACTGGCCAGGAAAGTGAAAAGAGCAGCTGCACCACCAGATGCAGCTGCTCAAAACTCCTGCCAGCTCTCAGAGTTGACCATTCTCATGCTCTTCCCAGTTTGTTCACCAGCCTTTCCGTGTATTCCGACTGCATGAATTCTGCCAGTCCCAGTTGGTGGAAAAACTCGTCCTTCGACACCACCTTCTTTCCAACTCGCTTCTCCGCACGAGCCGGCTCGATGAACCTGCCTTCGATCAAGTGATCGAGTGGCATCTCCTTGCCCCGTACCAGGGACCCTGACGGCTGGCTGTGCCGGGATGTTTTTCGCTGATCCGGGCCTCGCTCCCCCTCCTGGCGATGCATCCAGTCACCGTTCCAACCACCTGCACCGGGAATGTCAATCGGTGGATCCGGATCGGGCCCTGGATCCGGATCTCCTATCACAATTGGCGAGTAGCCAAGCTCGTAGGCGCCCATGTCGATCCCGTCACCAGGATTACTCGGATCGACACGCAGGCTGCCGAGAATATCATCTTCCGGCGCCTTGACCAGTAGACCATTGGGCAACAACATGGATGTAGTCGCCGCATCATGACAGACACTGAACTCGTTCAAGAGCAACCCGTCATCATCGGTAACCCAGGTGTTGTCCGGCCCCTCTGCCGTATCTGGAGCGGCCCAAAAGGGGAAGTCGTAATTGAGACCACCTCCATCAATCACGTTAGCGGGCAATCCCATGCTAAAATTGGAATAAGCGGCAAACACCTGCCCCCCGCCTGCATGGAATACATCCTCGGTACCTGATGCCACGATTACGCCATTACCGTGCACAATGCTGTTGATGATCGCCACATCCGCCGTACGAACGGCGACACCACCACCCGCATGAGCCCAGTTACCATAAAAAGTACTGTTCACAATGATCGTGTCACCACCACCGCTGATCATCAAACCACCGCCGAGTCCACCGACACCCACGACATGGTTCTTGTGAAAGACAGCATTTTCCAGGTACACATCAGACCCGTTGTTGTACATGCCAGCACCCAGCTGCTCCGCCAGGTTGTTGTGAAACACCACGTTGCGGAAATTGGGATCGTCAAGGGATGCCAGGAAAGAACCCTCGGTATAGACGCCTCCACCCTGGATGGCAGAATTGAAACGAAACACCACGTTTTCAACCATCGGCGTCCCGTTGGGAGCAAAGAGCCCGCCTCCATGCTCATAAACAGCAGGCCAGGATGAGGGCAAGTGGCAGATACTGACCGGGGTCGCTGCTGAAGAACAAAGCCCGTTGGAATTGCCACCTTCCACGAAAAATCCATCCAACCGGGCATCCTCGGCACCCGAAACAACATGGTGATTATTCTCCTGGTTGTTGTTGATCTGCATCAGCAGGTCTTCCACGCCATAGGTATCGCCCGGACCATGCTGAACATACACATCATCGTTCGCAACATCGCCACTGAGAATCGTCGGATGGGACGACCATGAACGCTGATCCGGGGAAGACTCTCCCAGTGGATAATCAACACTCACACCCTGGAAACCACCGTACCAATCCACGCCCGATTTCATATGAAAGCTGGCATGACGATTGGTCCCGGGCTGGTAGGTTCCCTCGGCCACCCAGATTTCGTCGCCCGCCGTGGAAACCGCCGCCGCGTCCTGTAGATCAGCAAAAGGATCAGCCCAGCTGGTCCCTGACCCTGTCGGCATATCCGCATCAACAAACCAGGTCGTTAACAACTGTCGCGACTCCAGCGATTCCGCCCGTAAACCAGTCCGCTGGCCACGTTGTCGTCCACGCCCCTGCCGCCGTTTTTTTCGTTTTCGGGTCAGTCTCATCAGGTGCTCTCCTTTCAACCGTCAGTAATCCCGCAAAACGATCCCAACGGAAGTCAAATAACCTTGCCACTATGCACAACGCATTTCCAGGCAATGACTCACGGTTCAACGGAAACAATCTGCACAATTCGGTAAAACCGAACCGTTTTCAGCAAAGAGAGCTTACCAGTCACAATCGCCGTTCGTGCCAGCGATCCCAGGGTTAACGCTGGTATACCGGTAGTTGACGGTAAGAAACCGTCAAAGAAAGAACCGTCATGGCCGTTGAATAGGCACTTCCCCAGGATCCGTCCGGGGCCTGGTGTTTCAACGTGTTCTCGTACATCTCCTGGGCCCAACGATCCCAGTAAGGACCACCCAGTTGAAACATGGCCTGCGTGCAGTAATAGTTCGTGTAGTAAAAATGACTGCCACCCCAGCGTTTGTTGACACCGCTGGCCAAAACGTAATCGCCGGCCCGCGGTAACATCTTGTTCTCGTACTGACCACACAAGGCCAGGCAAAGGATACC
>JAYGDH010000611.1:0-2352 GCA_046583055.1 Pirellulaceae bacterium
GGGATTACCAAAGGGGACCCTGGTCTTGTCACGTCGATCGTCATTGGTCCGTATCTGGCCCGAGAAAGCATCCTCGGATTCGACAACCAATGATTCGCCCGCTTCAATCCGAACACGGGGTTCATTGTGACGGCTGAATTCGTAGTAGAGCGGTCCCAGGGGCAAATGTTTCACGGTACACCTTCCGGATTGAATAACAGGGAGCACGGGATAGATCTTTTTATAGTGTTTTTTCGAAAACATCCAAAGCACACTGGAAAACAAAACCATGCTCCAGCAGTCAGCAGGACTCGTGGACTGCTTGCTTTCCCGGTGGGGGCACGGCAAGATATTGATACTTGGCCGGACCTGGTTTTATCGGCCTGGCCCATGGAATTAACAACCCGACTGGAGAGTCACCATGTCCCAGCACCGATTGATCACTGCCCTGCTCCTCGTGACAACCTTGATCGCGACCCCGGTCCAGGCTCATTTTCTCTTCATTCGCATCGGCCCCCACGCGGAAGCAGGTCGCGGAGTCGAGGTTTTCTTCAGCGTACGGGCAGAAGCCGGTGATCCGTTGTTCGTTCCCAAGATTGCCCACACCAGGCTCTGGATGCAGGAAGCGCCAGGCAAGTTCCAGCCGCTGGAAGTGCGGCAGGCAACTGACCGACTGCGCGCTTTCCTCCCCTCCCGGGGAGCGGTTTCGGTGGTGGGAGAATGCGAATACGGCGTCTTGCAACGAGACGTCGCATTCCTGTTGCAGTACTATCCCAAGGCCATCGCCGGAGACGCCACGAAGATTAATGCCATGCAGGCACGCCCTTCTATTCCGTTGGAAATCATGCCGCGCATCGATGGCAAGAATATTACCTTCACCGTCCTGTACCAGGGGAAGCCGTTGCCCAACACGAAACTGACCACGGTTGATGATGACCTGGTCAACGAGGAGTTGACGACCGACAAGTCGGGCCAGGTAACCTGGAGCCCGGAGCCAGGTGGCCACTACTGCGTCTATACCAGCCACACCCTGAAACAGGCTGGCAAGAAAGACGATCGCAGCTATCAGGAAATCCGGCGGTTTGCCACGGTCGCTTTCCACTGGCCACTGGTACGAAACGGGGCCGACCCGGAGGCAGTGACCATGTTCCAGAAGGCCATCGCCGCGCGGGCCGCCTGGAAATCATTTCCCGGCTTCACGGCCAGTATCGAGGGGAACGTGGATGGGCGTTTCTTTACCGGCAAGGTGCAGATCGACCAGGAAGGGAGCGTGGAAATGAAGCTGGACGAGGAAACCGCCTCGGAATGGGTCGAAAGCCAACTCGGTTCGATCGTCCTGCACCGCATGGCTTCCTCCGGGGGCCCGCCCCCGGTACTACGATTCGCGGACCAGGATGTTGCCAACCCACTAGGCAGGCTACTGACTTTTGTCGGCGGCACGTTTGCTTCCAGCTACCGGGTCAAGGACAACCAGATCATGGTCGTGAATCGGAACATCGGGAAACAGAACTTCACCATCACGGTCCTGGACAACACCAGGAACCAGGACAACCAGTTCCTGCCCCGCAGCTACGTGGTGCGTTACTGGGACGCCAAGACCGGCAAGCTGGACCGTACGCAAACGGTTCTCAATCGCTGGCACCGCGTGGGAACACTGGACCTGCCCGCCGAGCTGGTCCAGATCTCGAGTTCCGCGGCAGGTTTAACCACGCGCAGCTTTCAGCTCTCCAACCACAAGCTGCTGGGCAAGGAGTGAATGCAGCGCCGTCATTCATTCACCCTGGATTCATTCACCCCGGGGCGGCGGTTTCCAGCGCGAACACCCGGTCGTATTCCTCGACGGCAATCCCGCCCGTGTGCAGTGCCATCCGGCGGTAGGCATCACGTCGGTAGTTCCATTCCCGGGACCGGGGAACCTGTTCCAACCAGTCACAAATCTGCAACGTGGTCAGTTCATCAAATTCTTCCTGGGATAATTCGTAGATTTCAGCCGTCTCACGATTCACCAGTTGGCGTTCACCGGTCTGCTCATTGAAAATCGTGTCCCAGGCGGTACGATCCATGAAGCAGTTCCAGAAGGCCAGGCTTTCAGCCTGCTCCCCGATCAATTCCCGAACATGGGGACGTTGATCGACCGGGATACTGAAATGTCGAAACTTCTCGGTACCGTAGATCGAGTGAAACATGCCGGCCCGACAAAGCGGCTGGCTACCCCCCCACCGTTCCAGGTCCCGGTAGACACTGATCAGGTGAGCCAGGAAAGGCTTGTCCGTATGGGGTATATCGTCCGTCCCCAGTTCTTTTAAGAAATCGATCATGTCCTGGTAGCGAGGATCATCCATCCGTGTTTCCTTGATTCCATGTGCCCGTCGT
>JAYGDH010000638.1:0-5222 GCA_046583055.1 Pirellulaceae bacterium
AGGCCCTGGAGCAGGATCTTTCAGTTTCACTGCCCAAGACGCCAGGACTTGATACGCTGGCCTGCATGGAGGCTGCTGCGGCAGGAAAACTACGATTTGGATTCTGCCTGGGTGGCAATCTCTATGGTTCCAATCCAGACCAGGCCTTTGCTGCGGAAGCTTTATCACGATTGGAAACGATGGTCTTCATGAGCACGAAGCTCAATACAGGGCACGTTCACGGCATGGCTGATGAAACGATCGTACTGCCCGTCCTGGCGCGTGATGAGGAACCCCAGCGGACGACGCAGGAGTCGATGTTTAACCTGGTACGCTTGAGTGACGGCGGGCCGCGACGCCTGGCAGGGCCGCGCAGTGAAATCGAGGTGATCACGGAGATGGCCCAATGCGTCCTGGGCAATGATGGTCCGATTGACTGGCAGGGGCTAAAGGAAGCGAAACAGATTCGTAGCGTGATCGGCAAGGTTGTTCCCGGGTTTGAGAAGATCGGGTCGATTGACGAGACGCGAGAGGAATTTCAGATCGATGGCAGGACCTTTCATAAGCCCCGGTTTGCCACGCCCGACGGGCGTGCTCGCCTGCATTGCCATGAACTGCCGGAACTGGCCGGGGGTAACGATGTACTGAGGCTGATGACCGTACGTAGTGAAGGCCAGTTTAATACCGTGGTCTACGAGGAAGAGGATATTTACCGGGGGCAGGATGGCCGTGACGTGATCCTGTTGAACCCACGTGATATGCGGCGACGTGACCTGCAGCACGATCAGCGTGTGGAGGTCCAGGGACCAGCAGGAAAGATGGCTGCGATACGAGCACGCGAGTTTCCTGGTATTCGTGAAGGAAATGCCCTAATGTATTTTCCAGAGGCCAATGTACTGGTGGCGAGGCAGCATGACGCGCAGTCCAGGACACCTGCTTTCAAAGGGGTGCTGGTAACCGTTGAGGCATCGATTGATTCGTGAAGTATCGAATCAAGACAGGGATAGCACCTGGTGAACGGCAATTGTTGACAGGGGAAAATGGCTGATGGCCAAGTCCGTCTACTTTCGCTTTTCCAGTTGGGCCGCCCTGACAATCTTGCTTAGTGCCTTCCTGTTGTTCCAGGTGCAACCGGTGATCAGCAAGATGATCCTGCCCTGGTTCGGTGGAACCACCGCTGTCTGGACGACCTGCATGTTATTCTTCCAGGTATTGCTGGTTGCCGGTTATAGCTATGCCCATGTCTTGTCGCGTCTCAAGTCGCGCCAGGTGCAGATGATCGTTCACGTGGTATTGATCGTCGTTGCGTTCCTAACGTTACCCATTACACCGAGCGATCAATTCAAACCGACAGACAGTAGTTTACCCACACTGCGGATCCTGTGGTTGTTGGTGCTGCACGTGGGGTTGCCCTATTTCGTGTTGTCAGCAACCGGGCCCCTGGTGCAGGCGTGGTATGCCATGCATTACTCGGGACGTTCCCCCTATCGCCTCTATGCACTCTCCAATATTGGTTCCCTGGGCGCCCTGGTAACGTACCCGTTTGTTTTTGAACCAGCGTTCGATTTGCCGACACAGGGTAACCTGTGGTCGGTTGTTTTCGTCGCATTTGGTACTTGTTGCGGACTGCTCGCCGTAATGGTTGGTCGTGGCGGGTCCTCGATCAGCCAGGAAGATCACGAAGCGGCTGCCGGGGAGGTGCCGCAGGCAACGACGGCGCGGCCACGTTGGACAGACCAGGGACATTGGTTATGGATGCCGGCCCTGGCTTCCGTCATGTTGCTGGCCGTCACACAGCATGTTTGCCAGGAAATCGTGGTGATGCCCTTTCTCTGGATCGCACCGCTGGCTCTGTACCTGCTTTCATTCATTATCTGTTTTGATCGTGAAGCATGGTATCAGCCGAGAGTTTTCGCCTGGGCAGTATTTCTCTCGGTTGCCTGGGTCGCCGCCTTGATGCTGCGTTATGACATCGATGCCTTCCTGCAAAAGGTAGGGTTTGCGCTCAGGTTTTCCGACTGGACCAGCCCAGCCACGGTCCAGGTGGGATCTTACCTGGTAATGCTTTTCGCGGTCTGCATGCTGTGCCATGGTGAAATGGTTCGTCGTAAACCGGCCGTAACCTATCTGACCAGTTTTTATCTCTGGGTTAGCGTCGGTGGAGCAGTCGGGGGGCTATTGGTTTCACTGGTCTTCCCACTGATCTTTAATTCGTACCTGGAACTACAGCTAGCAATGTTGATCGCTTTGGCGTTTTCGTTGGTTATTGTCGTGACCCAGATTTTACCGTGGCCTTCAGCTGCGCAGCTGAGTGCAGCATTGCTGGTGGGTGGCGGAATTGGCCTGTTTGCCAAGGCACAACTGGCTGAGTACCAGCGAAACGTAAGATCGTTTGACGTGGTAAATAATATTCAGCGTGAAACCGTTGTTGCCAGCCGCAACTTTTTCGGGGTGCTGCGAGTGGTTCGAGAGCTGCGAGAAGACAATCCTGCTGACAACCAGTTAAGTCTCATGCATGGAAAGACGTTGCATGGGATCCAGTTTACCGGTCCTGGTCGGCAACGGTTGCCCACGGCGTATTACAATCGGAACAGTGGCGTTGGCTTGTTGATGCGAAAATATCTTGGCACGGAACCTGTTCATGTTTCCATCGTGGGGCTTGGAGTTGGTACCCTGGCAACCTACGGAAGAGCAGGTGACCACTTCCGGTTTTACGAGATCAATCCTGAAGTGGAACGAATGGCTCGGGAGCATTTTACCTTCCTGCGGGATTCACCGGCAGAAGTTGCGCTGGTCAGCGGCGATGCACGCCTGTCGCTGGAAGAGGAAATGAATAATGGTGCTTCTGACAATACGGATATCCTTGTCGTGGATGCGTTTAGCGGTGATGCCGTTCCGGTGCATCTGCTGACGGTAGAAGCTGTCCGGTTGTATCTTGACCACCTCAAGCCAGGTGGCGTGCTGGCAATCCACGCCAGCAGTCAGCATCTTCGGCTGATCCCGGTGGTGGCTCGGATTGCAAAACATCATAAAATTCCATTCCTCGTGTTGACCACTCGTCCGGATCCGGAACAGGAAGTGGTCGAGGATATGGCAACCTGGATCCTGCTTACTCGTAACACAGAGGTCCTGAACGATCCGGAGATACGCGGCAAGCACCAGGCACCGGTTGGAGAAAATGCCAGGAACGTTTCACTCTGGACGGACAAGTTCAGCGCCCTGTACGAGATCCTTTACTAGGGCAGCATCAGGCAGGTGATGGTAGTCCAGCCTAGGCACCAGCAAATGCCGATAATTAACCAACTGGTTGAGTTCAACCTCGTGAGTCGACGGTTCGTCGGCGCGATTCGTGCGAGGCCAACGGCAGCACACACCAGCAGGGCTGGCAGCAGGGGAACCATGAAGCGTTGACCGGCCGCAATTGGTAAATACCAGGCGAACATGACCAGGAAACAGGCAATCCAGGCGAGTAGCAGGATCGAGGCCGGTCGCTGTTCGGAGAACATGCCGATCAGCGCCAGTAACAATAATGGAAGCGAGAAAAGGATGCGGCTGTCGTCCAGGGGAATCGGGCCGAGACTGCGAACAAAGATAAAGGATTGCCAGGAAAGTCCCTGGGCTTCGCGTTGCAATATATCGGCCACGCTGTGCGTGGAAAGATAGTCCTGGGCAGCTTCCTTCACGCTCATGCGATCTGCGACCTGTCGCAGATCTTCAAACTCGTCCAGGAACAGGAAGTAACTGTTGGCGTTATAGATAGGATTGCCGAACCTTCGAACGTTCCGCGTTAGCAAGGGAGAGGCGACCACGATCCAGGCGGCCAGGATCAGCACCAATCGTCGCCAGGGTAACAATCGTCTCTGCTGGTCGGTGACAGATTGGTGATACAGGTGGCAACCTGTTACCCAGGCCAGGGTGATTACCAGGAAGAGCGGGCCGGTCCCCTTGGTCAGGAACGCCAGGGCCAATAACGCTCCGACGACCAAGGCGTTACGAGGTGACGATGAGGGAGGTGAGGTGGTCGTTAAATCGCGTTGAGTAAGGATTAACCAGGTGAGAGACACAAAGAGGGTCAATAATCCTTCGCAGGTTACCAGGGCAGAGGTTGAACAGAAGGCGTAGTTGGTTGCCAGCAACACGCTGAAGATGGCGGCGACCGTCAGGTTCCAGGTACGAGCAACCAGGAGCGTTGTCACCACCAGAGTAAACATACTGATCGCCAGGGAGAGCAATTGTCCCTGTTTAAACGTGGGGCCCAGGGAGAGCAGGGCGGTATAGAGCGGATGTTGATTAGCCTGGCTGTAAGTGCCCTGGAATAACTGGCTGATCAGGGTTGTGATGCCTCCGGATTCACGGATCTCGTTGGCGTATCGCAGGAAAGCTGCTGGATCATTACTGGTTGGATCCGTATGGACCTGCCAGAGTTGCGTCACGCTCAGGATAAAGCAGAGCCAACTCAGCAAGATGAGCACCCAGGCCAGCGGGTGAGACCCGGGCAGCTTGGTAGCCCGTAATGCTTCCCAGCAACGGTCCAAGCGGTTTTCCCATCCTTGCCAGGAACGTCGCGGAGCGACAGACATGCCTCCACCGACCAGGGTCAGTACGAGTGAAAAAGTGGTTCCGACCAGGGGTAACGGTGATCGTAATAGCTGTTGGAAACCAAAGAACTGGATGGCGACAATGGTACAGCTGCCAGCGAGGGCGGCAATCATAGCAACGAGGATTCGTAGCAGGGTTCGTTTCATACCGATGGATGGCCTGCGTGGTTGCGAACGTGGTAGAGGAAACAGGATGTTGCCTTCAACCGGGTAGTGGGATAGCAGTGGAAATCTTGCCTTGAAACGACTGTTCGAGGCAAGAGCAATCCGGTTAGAATGAAGGGGTTGCTGGCAGTAGACTACGAGACGCGTAGTACTGTTGGTAGGGAATCGTGACAGGACTGGTTTCAAAGGGAGAGATTGCGATGCATCGAATCACGGTAATAGGCCTGAAAAAATGTTTGGTGGGATTGCTTTGTGTTGCCTCGTGGATTCCCCTGGCCTCGGTATGTTCCGCAGAGCCTCCACAGGGATTTACCTCGTTGTTTGACGGTAAAAGCTTTGCCGGATGGGTGCTTCCTGAAGCTGATAACGGTCATTGGAAGATCGTCGACGGAGTCATTGACTATGATGCGGCCAGCGAGGCTAAGGGTGACAAGAACCTCTGGACGGAAAAGGAGTACGGTGATTTTATCCTGAAGATGG
>JAYGDH010000644.1:0-36500 GCA_046583055.1 Pirellulaceae bacterium
CCTTCTCGGGGGCTGCCTTCTCGGGGGCTGCCTTTTCGGGGTCTGCCTTGGGAGGTATCTTCTCGGCCGGTTTTTCTTCAGCCGGTGCGGGTGTGGTGATTTCCGGCTGAAGTTCCGGTGGTGATAATTGCGAGGGATCCAGCTTAGCCATCACGACCAGGTACCGATAGATTTCCTCGGACGAATCTTCCGAGGATGATTGCACCACGTCCGCTGGGGCGATATCTCCAAACCGCAGGATATATTGGATTCCGTCCTGCAGCGAGACATGGACTTCACCGTTGGCGGAGCGAACGTCGTCGATCGGTTTACCGTTTTCATCTTTCGTGGGAAACGGGTAGAAACCGTATTCCTGCAACTTGACCTGGTTGGTGTCGTCGGGTTTTTCACGCACGCCGACGATTTTCAGGTCGTCCAGGGCATTCTTGAGTTCGTTCAGTCGTTCCGTGTTCAATTCCTCGTTTTCTGCCATTTCCGTGGGCGTGGGTTGACCGGCTTTTTTGAATTCATGCATGTGCCCGATAGTCCACTTGCTCTCTTCCTGGTTCCAGGTGAGTGCCGTGTCGGAACGTTGCATCAGTTGTTTCACGACGCCCCCGGTGCGTGGATCAAGAACTTCCAGGATTGAATAATCTTTCAGTGCCAGGGTGCGGATGTCGAGCGGATTCAGGGACAGCAGGTCGGATTCAATCCATTCGTTAAAGGTCGTCGAGAAATTGGTAACGTCCAGTTTCACGACGTAAGTGACATCCTCGGTACGGACACGTACGAAACGTTTTTCTTCTTCATCGGCCACGGTCTTGCCGATGATCAATTCAGCCAGTTTATCCTTCTTGGCATTGGCGACCTCGACCAGCATGCCCACGCCTATGGATCCTGCAGCCAGGTCTGCCGCAGGTTCCACGACGCCATACAGCTTGTGATCCTTGGGTGTCTCCGATGCGATCCCGAGCACTTCCAGGTTGATCAACGCGGTTGCTGCTTTTTGCATCTGTTCCTCGGCATCGGCCGGGTAGTTGTCCTCGGAAGGAATGACCCACTGGTCGGTTGCCTTGCTGCGGTTGACCTGGAACTTGATCGGCTTGTCAAAGTTAGTGTCATAGCGGGTAATGGTCAGGTTCGTGGCGTTATCGGCAGTGTCAAAAGTTTCCTTGAACAGGTCCTGGCCAACCTTTTCATCCAGCGATTGTTCCACCTGGCCTGGTTGCCAAAGTACGGCGACCAATGCCAGGACGGCAGCAGATCCGACATAAATCAGTGTTTTGACCATTTCGCTCATCTTCAACGGTCCTCATATTTTCCTGGAGTTCAGCGGTGAAGCAAAAACCTGTAGTAACCCGGTGTCAGCACCGGAATGAATGTAACTTAACGTAAACGTGATTTCTCAGCTCCCTCGCGTTCTCGCAATCGCCGTCGGAGAAAGACAAAAAGGCCAATTAGCAGCGGTGGAATCGGCGGGAACAGGACGGCGATCAGCTTGTAGCCCTTTCGCATGTCCCGGATCTTTTGTTCCGCTTCTCGCTGAATCTTGGTAACGTTTTCCTTGTAGGTGCGTTCGAGCTCCTCCATCTTGGCGGCTTTTTTTCGCTCGTTGATCGCCTGCTTGCTGCCCAGGTTAATCATCTTGGCTCTCAGCACGGCGGGATCGGGTAGATCCGTGTTGGCTGGATCTTGCAGTTCCCTGATTTCATCCTGGAACTTGGCGATTTCCGCCTCAAACGTCTTGTCGTACTTCTCGGTTTCTTTGTCCCGTTCCTTCTCGAATTCCACTTCCTTCAGGTAGGCGTGGTTGCGTGCGTCTTCTGTTTTTGCCTCGACGGTTTGCAGGGTACTGTACTTGGTCCGCCGATTACGGATCGTGATATACCGATCCTCGTTAGTCAGTTCATCAACGATATTGAGGAGGAAGGTGGGATTCTCAAATCGCCACTTGATGTCCACGAATTCATCGGGCCGGGCGCGGATGTTGAAAAACGGCCCATGCATCATATCGATGTCAGCAACGTAAATGACATTGATGGGGTCTTTCTTCTTTGGCTGGTCCTCGCCGGCCTGGTCGTCATCTGCGGCTTCCTCGTCGTCCTGCAGGGAACCCGTAATGTGAGCTGCCACGATCTGGGAACCCCGGAAGTTAGCCTGTTTTTCTCGCAGGGCACCAGGGTTCCCCAGGTTCTGGGTGTAATCAGTAAACGAAATCCAGCCCGCCGACTCGGTGGTCTTCACGAGTGGATTGAAGTCCAGCTTGGCACCCTCGCGCTGAGAGATCATCCCGGGCACGGGAAAAAACAGCTGGTTCAGTCCCTTTGTAATGGGGTGATCCTGGTTGAGATGTTCCGCGGGAACGAAAACCCACGTATCGGGAATGCCGCGTAATTGAAGCTTGGGATACGGGTTGAACCGTTGCCAGGTTAACTTGGGTTGGACATTGAGTCCCTGCGGATCACTCGGTATCTGTAACTCGAGCAAGTCCCATAGCTGCCGGATATCTCCCTTGGGTGGCGGGGGACCTCGCTGGCCAAACATGCCCCCCCCGGCCTGCTGCCGTGGACTGCCTGTCGCTGGTGCGGAAATGAAAGAAGGAAACGGATCCTCGAAGATGGCCGTGGGTTGCCCGTTACGAATGGCAGATACCAGGAGACTCATCTGCTCGGGGCCCAGTGATGAGGGCTGAACGACCAGCAGCATGTCGTACTCATCAGGATCGACCTTGCTACTCAGGTCGACTTCCTCGACGTCATATTGCTTGGTCAGTTCAACGATAAGTTCCTGCTGGGGTGCTGCCTGGGGGCGGCCTCCCGGTCCCATGACAATGCCACCACCGTAGACCTGGGCATCAGTTCTCACGACACCGATCTTCTTGGTCTTGCCATCAGCCACGGTTGCAATCGATCGCAGTAATTCGTACTCGACCGAGATACCGTAATCAAAAATGGGGATCACGACTTTCTTCAGGCCACAACGGAAGGCGGCACCAATGATGATTTCCTTGTTGCGCAATTCGCCCCGTTCCCGGACCCGGACCGGCTGCGGAGTGATGCCATAGCGCTCCTCGGCCTGCGCGACTTCCGGGTTAAATAACTCGAGGTTGTCATGCAGGACCAATTCGATCCTATTGAGCTGGCTGAACTCCTTCAGCATGGAGATCAGGTCGTAACGTGTGCGAACGTAAGCCTGTGGCAAGTCGGCACTGATAAAGGCCTCGATCTTGATGGGATGATCAGACTTGATTTCTTTAATAACTCTTAGCGTGGAGGCAGATAGCGAACTAACCTTGCCGTCGGTTGCGTCGTAACGAATGATGTCGTGTGTTCGGAAAACAACGTTCGCGCACAGGACCGCCGTGATCAGGGCAACGGTACGAACCGCGTAATGACCGATCAGAGAACGACCGTCCCGTCCGCCGCTCCAGTGACGTCTGCCGATCAGCACCATGCTGACATAAAGTCCGATGATGATTACCATCACGAAGTAACTGATAGATGACAGGCTGAAAACACCTCGGCGACAATCGTCAAACTGAGCAGCGATGCTCCAGGAAGAAACCGTCTGGGCAAATGCGGAACTGGGCACAATGGTGTCGGCATAAGCGGCTGCGACCATGGGGACGTTGAATGCCATCCCGAAGATAAAGCCAATCGTCATGTTGCTGGTCAAAAATGAGGCTGTCATGCCCAGTGCCAGCATCGCTAGTCCAATGAGCCAGTGACCGAAATAATTGGCAGCCAGCAGGCCCGTGTCCAGACCGACCACGTGAGTTTCCGGGTGCTTGGCCAGGGAGGCCAGTACGAGAACGTTACAGAGTTGCGAGAAAACCAGGGAGACGGAGAAAACCGCAGCGGCCGCCACGAATTTTCCTATCACGATGTCAAAGTCGTTCGCTGGCAGGGTGAGCAGTAGTTCATCGGTTCGCTCACGCCGTTCTTCTGACCACATACTCATCGTAATTGCCGGGATAAACAGCAACATGATGAGAGGCAGGTACTTGTTTAACTGGTCCAGGTTTGCCAGGTTTTCGTTGAAAAAATCGTGTGGCCAGATCGCCGCAAATGATGTTAACAGCACGAACAGGCAAAGAAAGGCATAGCCGGTAGGATTGGAAAAGTAACCAAAGAAATTTCGTTTGGCTACCGCCTGGGCCGCCTGTTTTTTTATTCCCAAGGGAATGAGAACTGCCAGTAGAGCGGCAAGTAATAAGGCATCCAGCATGAGCAGTTGGAGTACTTCAAAAATCACGGACATGGTTTTAGCTCGTAGTTATCTGGAAGAATGTAGTTAACAGTTACTCGTGTTCAATCGTGTGTGGCTGGGAACCGGCCAGCTGGAAAAGGACTAGACGCTGGTATATCGACTGAAGGCAGCATCCAGGGTTTCCTGGTCCTCGCGTATCTCATCGATGGTGCCGTCAAAAACGATATTGCCCAGGTTGATCAGGATCACTCGGTTTGTCATCGCTTCCACTTCCTGGAGAATATGGGTCGACAGCAGGATCGTGCGATCTTTCCCCAGCTTCTGGATGGTCTCGCGCACTTCCCGGATCTGGTTGGGATCCAGTCCGGCAGTCGGTTCATCGAGGATTAAAACATCGGGTTCGTGCAGCAGGGTCTGCGCCATCCCGACCCGCTGACGTTGTCCCTTGGAAAGCTTGCTGATCGGCTTGTGCAGGAAGTTGTCCAGGTTGCATAACTTGATGACAGCTTCCATGCGATCCTGTTTTTTGTCGCGTTTCATACCCCGTGCATCGGCGAAAAAGACCAGCATTGAATGCGCAGTCATGTCGGCATAGAGGGGGCCGTTTTCCGGCAGGTAGCCCAGTCGCTGGGATCCCGCCATGCGATCGGATGCCATGTCGTGCCCGGAAATTCGTGCGATACCTTCCGAGGGAGCAAGGTAGCCGGTGAGGAGTTTCATCGTGGTACTCTTGCCAGCACCATTGGGGCCCAGGAAGGCGACCACGTCTCCCTCGTAGATCTGGAATGAAACATCATTGGCCGCTTTAAAGGGGCCATAAAACTTGGAGAGCCGTTCCGCTTCAATCATCGGTGTCCGGCTTGGTGTTTCGTTTACGCTCATGTAGTTTCTAACCGTATCGTGGGAAAGCAATCTTGAAACTGAAAATCTGCTCTTTCCAATATAGCTACAGAGGGTAGGTCAGCTCAACGGCCGGAAGGACCGGTTTAGGGCAAATTTTCAGCGTTTTGCAGCAATTGTGGAGTTCAACCCCGGCCTTGGTCTACGCCTGTGACGACTGGGTGGTTCGTAGAAAGTAGGGATGCCAGTCCGTTTTATTGTCGATGTCGTGTTGATGCGAATCGAAAACAATCTAGGAGATCGGGAAATATTCCCGTTCTACCCGCTCGGGTCGGCGAAAAGTAAGATGTCGTTTCCATTGCTCGTCATCGATTTGCGGATAGTCCGCCCGCAGGTGCACGCCACGGCTTTCCTCTCGCAGCAGGGCTGCTGCAACCATCACGCGGGCCACCGTCAGCAGGTTCTGCAATTCCCATCCGCGAGGCTCAGAGAATTGTCGGTGCAATACATATTGTCGCCAACGATCAATGGTTTCACTCGCTTCTTCCAGGCCCCCGGCTGTTCGCTGAACCCCCATGTTACGCCCCATCAGGCTCTTGAGCGAATTACGAATGTCCCCCTGGTCCAGTATTTCCGACGACTGGTTCACGAGGGAATTGTGTAGGGGAACCGGCTGGAAGTTATCCGGCATTCCAGCGACGGCCTGGGCAGCAGCCTGGCCGGCATGAGCACCGTAAACCAGTCCCTCCAGGAGACTGTTCGAGGCCAGTCGATTGGCTCCGTGCAAACCACTGGAACTGACCTCGCCAGCGGCCCAGAGACCCGGTAGCGTGGTACGGCCTTCCTGGTCGACAGTCAGGCCACCGATCATGTAGTGTGCTCCAGGTCGAACCGGAATCAAGTCCCGGGTGACGTCGATACCGAAGTCGGCACAGGCTGCGGTAATGCCGGGAAAACGATGCTTGACGAATTCAGCATCCAGGTGATCCAGTACCAGGTAGACGCAGGGATGATTGGATTTTTTCATCTGGTCAACGATGGCCTGGGAGACGATGTCACGAGGTGCCAGTTCAGCTCGCTGGTCATATTCAAGCATGAAACGTCGCCGGTTCTGATCAACAAGATAGGCGCCTTCGCCACGAATTGCCTCGGTGATCAAGGTTCGGCTGCTGCCGGCAATGTACAGTACCGTGGGATGGAATTGCATGAATTCCATGTCGCGTAGTTCGACGCCAGCACGATAGGCAGCAGCATGTCCATCAGCTGTGGCCACGGCTGGATTTGTCGACTCGCGGTAAAGTTGTCCGGCACCGCCGGTACAGAGGACCGTTTGCTTCGCCCAGACCATCGTCTTTTGGCCATCCTGATGGGCGATCAGGACCCCCCGACAGGAACCCTCGTGGGTCAAGAGGTCCAGGGTAAACGTATTTTGCAGGATCTGGATGTTGTTCGACTGCTGGGTCCAGGCCACCATCGCTCGCATCACTTCACGACCGGTTGCATCTCCCAGGGCATGGACCACACGGTGACGGCTGTGTCCCCCTTCTTTTCCCAGTTGCAGGGCGCCTGCCTGCGAATCGAAACGCGTACCCCATTGTACGAGCTCCAGGATGCGTTCCGGGGCTTCCCGGACTACCATATCCACGATTTTCCGATCGCATAATGCGCCGCCGGCAGTCAGCGTGTCGTTGATGTGATCTTCGAAGCGGTCTTCCGGATCAATGACACTGGCAATTCCACCCTGCGCGTAATTGCTGCTGGATTGTAACAGGGCATCCTTGGTGACGATCATGACCGAAAGGTCGCTGGGAATCGCGTTGGCCGCTCGCAGGCCCGCTAATCCACCACCCACAATCAGTACATCCGTGAACCGGTGAGGTATCTCCTTGGGGTGAAAAGCGACCAGGTATCGTGGTGTCAGTTGAGTCATGGCTGTTGAGGTGCGATCAGATGTTCACGTGAGACGACACAACGGGTGGCTGTAGAGAATCAATACTTACTAATGTAACAGTCCCGGGCGATCGATTCAGGGGCTGGCGACAGAAAATGACTGGCTGATGAAGTTCAGCGCATTTAGTCGCGTGATCGAGACGTGCCCTTCTTGAAAGCATTGAACTGCTGTCGAAATTTGTCTGGTAAACCGCTTTCCGCACCTTCTTCGCTGAGCCCGCCGCCAGTTTCCTTGGGAGACTGGACCCGTCGTGCACGGCGGCGACTGGAAGGTCGCAGACCCAGGCTGCGAAGCGTTTCGTCCAACTCCACCTGCTCACCACTCTGCGCTGCCTGCCGTTGGATCTTCTCGTAACGATCCACCATGGCTTTCAATTCTTCTGCTGTGAGCCCCAGTTCCTCGAGTAATTCAGCGTCCGGATTATGTTGGCGGTCTTTCAAATACTCCAGGGCCAGGTTGGTTGCTTTCCTGGCGTAGTCCAGGTTAGCCTCGTCGCTGTCAGGCAAATCCTCGGGTAATCCCAGCAGGCGATCGGACAGCCCCTGGCGTGGCCCACCACTGATTTGCTTCTCTCCGGCTTTTCCCTCACCTTCACCACTACGGTTGCCTGCATCCTGGGGCGATCCTGGTTGCTGGGTCGATTCCTGCTGGTTGCCGGGATCGGAAGAATTGAGGTCGCCCTGCATGGGATCGGTTGTTTTTTTCCCATCACCCTGCTTACCGTCCCGGGGATTCTTGTTATCAGCCGCTTCGGATTGATCACTGGTTGGGTCGGTAGATGGTTTTCCGTCCTGGTTCCCTGGCTGGCCAGCGGTGGGTGATTTTCCCTGGTCGCCGGAATTTTCCGGTGAATCTTTCGGCTGGTCGCCCGGCTGGCCCTCGGCCGAGTCGCCGTTGCCTTTTTCAGTGCTGCCAGGTTTTTCCGCGCCAGCTGGTTTGCCGGGGGTTCCCTTCCCATCCTGGGAAGTTGCAGGTTTGTCCCCGGGCCTGGAGTCCGCCGGGTTCAGCGGTTGTCCTGTTCCGGGTTGGTCACCCTGCTCACTGTTGTCACCGGGTGCTGAGTCTTTTGGAGGCGGGGTTCCCGTATCCGGAGAATCACCCGTGGGTGATTGATCGGTGCCTGGTTTCTGCGAGGTGTCCGAGGTATTGCCCGGGCCCTGGGTCTTGCCGGGCTGGCGATCGGGAGAATCGGCGGATTGATCTTGCTGATTGCCCTCGGCAGCCTGGCGTTCTCGCTTGATGCGTTCCAGGATGCGTTCAAAGATCTCACCATCATGCAGATCTTCATGATCACCAGGTTGCCCCTGGTTTTCTGCGTCGGACGACTCACCCGTGTTTCCAGGGTCCGACGATCCAGCTGGTTTGTCCTGGTTGGGAGCGGAGGGTTTATCTCCCTGGGGTTGCTCGGTATCCGATCCGTTCCCGGGCTTGGTGCCCGCCCCCGGTTGGTTTCCGGGTTCAGTATTTTTACCGTCCTGGTCTTCGTTCTTACCCTTGGAGTCCTCGCCCTGGGAGCCACCGTCTGCTGTCTCTTCGGAGGGCGGCTTGTCGGATTTTCCACCGTTGGATCCCTCGGTACCACCACCGGGTTGCTGGGAATCTGCGTTACCGCCGCCGTCACCTTCCTGCCCGTCAGGTGAAGGATCGTCGGGGTCCCCGTCCTTTTTTTGCGGTTCATCCGGCAGCTGGTTGCCGGCGGGCCCCGCTGTGATCACCAGCGTGTAGTCGGCAGTACGGGCCACCTGGGGATCTGGTTGTCCCTGTGCCGAAACGCGGTTGTCCCAGGCGGCTACACGAAAAGAGACTTCATCACCTGGCTTGAGACCCAGCCTGCGGGGTTCGAAACGGTATCGCAGCACGACCTGTCCTGGCTGTCCGGCTGTATCTTCAAAGAGAGTTCGTTCCAGGAGTCTGGTCTCCCCGACAACGGCTCGCAAAGCAACTCGACTCATGCCAAAATCGGGATCCAGGGCGCGAACTTCGATGACCTGTGTTGAGGTGACGGGAACTTCCTGGCGGCGCTCCTGTGGCTGCAGGATCTCGACTTCCGGGGGTAAATCAGGCGTCACTTTGATTCGATGAATGACGGGGTTCTCGCTTTCGTGTCCCCGGGTCGTGGTGAATTCCAGTCGGTAGGAGTGATATTGAGAGGCCTTGCGTTCCTCGTCGAGCTGCATCAGCAGGGGCAGTTCCGCCGCCTGATCCTGCGTCGTCATTCGCAGCCGCTGGGCCTCCGCATTGTGTTGCGTTGCCAGTACCACCGAGGCACGCTTGATGGCTTGATTCGTTTCCGCATGGACCGTTACGCGAGTACCTTCGATCGCTTCCAGGTCACCCTGGCGCGTCACCATGCGTGGTGGAATTTTCGTATAGGGAGGATATTCATAGTGCACGCGTGTGACCCAGATGGTGGGAGCCGGGATCACGGTCAAGCGATACAGCGACGTGCGCGCATCCCCGGCCTGTACGTAGTACTGCATGTCCTGCTGGATACCACCTGGATCGGCAGGTAGTTGCGCTTCGTAGCGTAGCGTTTTCTCGGACCGCAGCATCGGCACCTGTTGGTCGATGACCTGGCCATCCAGGGATTCGTAGACAAGAGAGACACTTTCCTTGTCTCGCAATCCATCGACTTTAGCCGAGATGGTAATGGTTTGTCCGTGATAGACATCGTTGAGATGACCAGGCTGAATATCAGCGATCAGGACGCGTGTGGGTTTGTCGATTTTTGCCCACGGAATCATGACCCGCTGGAAACTCTGGAAGGGGTCCTTGGGGGAGAGCACCTTGTAGATCGCGCAGACGGCCAGGATCGCCACGAACAGGTAACCCACCTTGATCAGCCGGGAGCGATCGACATCGGTATCGACATCAGGCAATGACAGGTCGGCGGCAGCTTGTTCGCCGAGGGCCGCGAGCATACCTCGACGCAGCGCATGTGGCTGGCTTCGCAACAGCAGGAAATTGATCAGGCTGTTCTTGAGCGTGGGAGATTGCTTTTCAATTGCTCGGGCGGCATAGATTGGGTTGATCGAACGGAAGAGCAGGGGGACTACCAGCCGGTGCATGGCGTAAAGAGTTCCTGCTGTCAGGATGCCCCAGGCTGCCAGTCGCGTTGTGAAACCGAGTGGAAGCAGCCAGTGGTCGATAATTGCCAGGCAGAGCAGTCCGGCCAGAAGACCGGCAGCAATGGTCATCAGGCTGGCAATCAACTCCACCACCTTCACCTGGAATCGAGTGCGGTTCAGTTGACTTTGAATGAACCGGTCATGTTCAGCAGCAGCTTGCTGCTCGGCAACCGGAGATGATTCGAGGGTGTTACTGGACATGGCAATTCGTGGATTGGTTGGAGTCGGGGAACAGGGTGTTGTGTAATCAACGGGTGCCTGAATGGCACCCAACATTACTCACGGGGAGTTCATACTGGATTATAGACGATTTTACAGGATCATTTGTTCCCCATTCCTGGTGCCGTGGTCTGCTTTTTTGACCGGGAGTTGCGGAATGACTGTCAAAACCACTAAAGTTAGGGGTTGTAAGGGTCATTTTTGGGTCGCAACTAACGGTAACGGGGTTTCCAGTCGCAACGTTGGAAGAGCCTGCTGTAACGCTCTAACTAACTGGTATACAACTGTTTCGAGAAAAGAAAACGAACATGGTTAAGTCTATCTCGGTCGATGCGATCCACCTTCACTCTAATGATAATATCGGCGTTGCCACGCGGAATCTCAAAGCAGGTGAAGTGATTTCCGTGGCAACCCACGAGATTACGCTGCAGGAAGATGTTCCGGCGGGACACAAGTTTGCCCTGGAATCGATGGTTACGGATCAGCAGGTATTCAAGTACGGCCAGTCCATCGGTATCACCAGCGATGCAATTGGCGCGGGACAATGGGTCCATACTCACAACCTGAGTAACGGGGATCTGGCCCGGCAGTATGAAAAGGCAACGGAGATTCCGGATCCCCTGCCGCCCATCGAGGATCGTACCTTCCAGGGTTTTCGTCGCAAGAATGGTAAGGCTGGAACTCGCAATTACATTGCCGTCATTTCGACGGTCAACTGCTCCGCTTCGGTCAGTAAGTATGTTGCGCAACGTTTTGATCATTCAGCACTGGAAGACTTCCCGAACATTGATGGTGTCGTGGCGCTGACTCATGGTTTTGGATGCGGGATCGAATTTGGCGGGATGAAGCACCAGATGTTGAACCGGGTCATGGGTGGTATGGCAAAGCATCCGAATGTAGGAGCTTTCCTGCTGATCGGTCTGGGGTGTGAGCAGACCTCGCTGGACTACCTGCTGGAAGACCAGAAGCTGGTACAGATTGACGGTGTTGATGCGCAGTCCACGGGTCCACCGGTTCTTACGATCCAGGAAACCGGCGGGACGGTCAAGACCGTGGAAGCTGGTGTCCGCGCGTTGTCGGAATTGTTGCCCAGGGCCAACGCGTTTGAACGTGAAGCGATTCCAGCCAGTGAACTGGTTGTCGGGCTCGAGTGTGGTGGTTCCGATGGGTATTCCGGGATCACGGCCAATCCCGCAGTGGGGGTGGCCAGTGACCGCATCGTGGCTTGTGGTGGTACAGCGATCCTGTCGGAAACAACTGAGATTTACGGAGCTGAGCATCTTCTGACACGCCGGGCACGGAATCCGGAAGTGGCTGACAAGCTGCTGGATCAAATCGAGTGGTGGAAATGGTATGCAAACATCTTCGATACGGTACTCGATAGTAATCCTACAGTCGGCAATAAGCTGGGAGGATTGACCACCATTACCGAGAAATCACTGGGAGCCGTTGCCAAGGCAGGTTCCTCGATGTTCCGTGAGTTTTACCAGTATGCAGAACCTGTTACGGAACGAGGTTTTGTCATCATGGATACCCCGGGATTCGATCCACCCAGTGTCACGGGAATGGTTGCCGGTGGTGCTAATATCGTTGTCTTTACGACCGGCCGTGGAAGTTGTTTTGGTTGCAAACCGACCCCCTCGATCAAGGTCATGTCCAATACACCAACCTACGAGCGCCTGGAGGATGACATGGACGTCAATGCGGGTACGGTGCTCAGCGGTAAATCGGTGACGGAAGTTGGCGAAGAAATTTTCGAAAAGATCCTGACCGTGGCCAGCGGCCAGAAGACCAAGAGTGAAATTCATGGTATTGGGGACGAAGAATTTGTCCCCTGGACCGTGGGACCTGACCTGTAACTGACGTTGCGAGATGGATTGTTTCGAAGCTATATAGTGTGCCAGGTAACGAGTTTCGGTCGGGAGGTGACTCATTCTTAATCCGGACAGCTACCTGGATGTGATTTCCGGTCGCCGCCGAGGTTGGCTGGCTGGCTTGCAGCGATCGTTGCTTCGCGCGGGCACTTTTCCCTATGCAAGCGTGGTAGCCGTCCGCAACTGGCTTTTTGACCGCCGGCTGAAAAAGACTCACTCGGTTTCAATACCGGTTATCAGCGTGGGCAATATCACGGCCGGCGGTACCGGGAAAACGCCGCTGGTCTCCTGGCTGGCCCAGCGACTGGCTGCCGAGAATATCCGTGTGACATTGATCAGTCGCGGGTATGGCAGCAGTGAGCATCGTCCCAATGATGAAGCCCTGGAATTGTCCCAGAAGTTACCTGGCATACCCCATTTACAGAATCCCAACCGTATCCAGGCAGCTCGGCAAGCCGTAGAAGAGCTGGATTCGCAGGTGATCGTGCTGGATGATGGTTTTCAGCATCGACGGATTGGCCGGGACCTGGACCTGGTACTGGTCGATGCAACTAACCCGTTCGGTTACGGGCACTTGTTACCACGGGGGACGCTGCGCGAGCCCGTGGCAGCCTTGCGGCGCGCGGACATGATTGCCCTCACGCGTGTTGACCTGGTGGAAGAACGTTGCCTGGCTGAACTGGAAAAACAACTTGAACAATACGCTCCAGGGGTGCCTCGATTTCACATCGTGTACCGACCGGAAAACCTGATCAACGTGTCCCAGGAAGAAAAAGCGATTAGCGACCTGGCAGGAAAATCAGTGGCTGCGTTTTGCGGCGTTGGTAATCCATCCGCGTTTCGTCAGACACTGGAACAGTGCGGCTACCGGGTTGTTGATTTTCGCGCCTTTGCGGATCACCATCCTTACGGGCCGGACGATATCAAGGCATTGAAAGGTTGGTTGCAACACCTGCACGAAATTGATGCAGTCATATGCACGCACAAGGATCTCGTAAAGATACCAGTTGCCCAGCTGAACCAGATCCCCCTCTGGGCCCTGACCGTGCAGCCGGAAATGACCAGTGGCCAGGCTGCCCTCGAGGATCGCTTGCAGAAGCTGGTGACACAGGTTACCCAGGTGGCGTGATTACATCTTCAAACGCTTGAAGATCTGCTCTGGGATCGAGCGAATAATGCACATGATCCAGCGCCATTTCCAGGGTGTGTAAAGCACATTGATTTGTCGTTGCAAAGCGCGACTGATGTCCTGGCTGACCCGCAATGGCGAACTGACCATGATCGAATCTGGGTTCACGATGCCGTCGGTCATCGGCGTATCCACGATGCCAGGCTTGATGGTCATCACGTGTACTCCAGCATGGTAGAGCCGGTTGCGTAGCCCCTGCAGGTACGCGCTCAGGGCGGCCTTTGTCGACCCGTACAGGTAGTTGCTTTGTCGACCTCGGTCGCCTGCGACCGAGGAAATAGCTGCCAGAAAACCACTGCGGCGTTCGGCAAAATATTCGGCCAGCAAGTTCATCAGCGAGACCACGGAGGTATAGTTAGTGTCGATCATCTGGCGAGCCAGGTCCCAGTTGACCTGTGCTTCCTGCTGGTCGTGCATACTTCCATAGCAGAGGACGGCACCATCCAGGGGTTGGTCAAACAGGCCCAGGCATTGCTGGACGAAGGAGGCATGTTCCGGAAAATTCAGGGCATCAAAAGTCACGATGTGAACCGTGCTCTGGTACCGGATGCGCAGGTCGGTTGCAATCGACTCGAGTTCTTCTGCCTGGCGTCCGGCCAGTACGAGCTGACAGCCTCGCTGGCACAGTTTTCTTGCCAGTTCCTGCGCGATGGCAGAAGAGGCACCGATTAGTAGGATTCTTTCACTCATCAGCGAAGTGATCCCGGTAGTGAGATGTGGAGAATATAGAGGCACCGAAAAGGTGGCGAAGTGTAGTCCACGGGCGCTAGTGCGGTCAAGCTCGTTTCTCGCTGGCTGTCGCATGCCGGTTGCCAGGAACCAGGGACCCGGCAGGACTAGGTAGAGGCTGGAATTTTTCCTGCTGCTGTCAGGTGAGCCAGCACCTGGTCTGCCAGTACGTCGGCCTCGTTCTCGGCAGTCTGTAGGTGGATTTCTGCTGAATCCGGCGCCTCGTAAGGAGCGTCAATGCCGGTCATGCCCGCCAGTTCTCCAGCGCGTGCACGCTGGTAAAGCCCCTTGGGATCGCGTGCCTCGCAAACGTCCAGTGGCGTGTCGACAAAAACCTCGAAGAAGTCACCGGGACGTAATGTTTGCTCGATGACATCTCGCACGGCATCGCGATCATGACGATAAGGACTCACGAAAGCGACCAGTGTAACGAGGCCGGCAGAAGCAAATAACTGGGCCACTGCTCCGACCCGCCGGATGTTCTCCTGTCGATCTTCGGCAGCAAAACCCAGTCCAAAGCGATCCGGACTGGCGGATCCCGCTGCACGCAGCATGTCGGCAGTGGCGTTCAGACCATGTCGAATGTTATCACCATCCAGCAGGAAACTGTGCAAGCCTTGCCGGGACAGTTTTTGGTCTACCAGGTTGGCGATCGTACTCTTGCCGCTGCCGCTCAGGCCCGTGAACCAGACCACGCATCCCTGGTGACCCGTTAACCGCTCGCGTTGTTCCCGGCTCACGATTGCATCGTGCCAGGTCACTTCCGGTTTGTCTGTCATTATTTTCCGTGGTTTGGGGTTAAGGGAAGTCAATCATCGCGAGTTGTTCATTCGCTGATACCGGCCAGTTCACACAAGTGTGCCGCCATCACGGGTTGGGGACAACTCCAGATGAGGAAAAAGAGTGCCTCGCGACACCAACGGCCCGCCGGGTGTCCCATGACATAGCCAGTCCCCTTGGCTGCTGCCAGTGCAGCCTGCGTGGCGCGCATCACCAGGTCGTTACAGCCCATGCGCAACTGGTCCTTGTCGCAAGTAGTGTCACCGGCCGCAAATTGCATAAGCCGTTGCCTGGTCTGGTTCCAGTCGGCTCGCAAGGCGACACTGATTTTCTCTAGATCTGCTCGCTGCCTGGATTCCTGCGTAATAAATGAAATCGCGGCGTCGGCGAGCCCAACTGCCAGCGTGGATGTCTGGAGGCCTCCGGTATTAGCACCCACCGCGCTGCCCATCACGTGTTCGGTGGGGCCGGCCAAGATCCACTTGCGATCGATATGGACCCGTTCACAATTCAAGCGGCCGGTTCGGCTGGCGGAAAGTGCAACCATGTTTTCCGAGGACCCGGACGAGATACCTGTCGCATCGGTTGGTACGGCTGCCAGGATCTGTCGCTCATCTTCCAGCGTGGCACCGATCACCACCACATCAGCAAACGGTGCCCCGGTAACCCAGGGGCTGAAACCATCCAGGATGAAGCCAGTGACCGTTTCCTCGGCACGTAACACGGGTTTCTTTAAATGTCGGCGACTTGTGGTCAGGTGAGAAATACCAACCGTGGTAAACAATTCCCCGGTGAGCAGTCCTGGTAACCATTGGTCACGGCAGAAATCGCTGTCCCCGTTGGCAATTCGCCGACAGGCACCTGTCCGTTGGGTGATAATAAAAGTGGTCGTCAGGCATGCTGAACTCAATCGCAGGTAGCCAGCTGCCAGGTCCGTATCGGCCCATCCCTGGCCACCGTGCTCGGTAGGGAGGAACCACTCGTAGACGCCGTGGTTGCCGCAGCCAGCCAGTTGTTCGGCTGGCCAGGCCTCGACCCCCTCGAATTCCAGGGCAGCGGCCTGGGAACGCAGCTGCTGTACCAGCGTGTCCAGGGCTTGATCGTCCGGATGAGTAACCCGGTTCATGTTTGTTGAATTGTCGTTGCTCATGATCGTTACGGCCTGGGGCAACAGTTCGGGGTGAATCTCGGCTTGGCCCTGGGGCATCAACCTATTATATATGAGCCTCTTAGAGCCACAACATGCGGTGGACCTGTGTCCACCGCTAATCGCGGGGCGGCCCGGGTAGAGAATATGACATGGAAATGGAAGCCAGCAACCAGCCGGACAGTTCATCCGCAGTTTCTTCTGTGGACCAACGAGCACTGGAAACCTGTCAGCCAGCCTGCCCTGTTTGCCAGGGAAGTGTGATGGAAATTAGGGGGAAACTACAGTGTTCTCGCTGCCACACCATCTGTGAAACCTGTTGTGAAGGAGGCCGTGGCTAGTAACGTTCAGCAGGCGGCCTGCGGGGAGGATAACACACGATGTCGATTTCTGAATTCCTGGAACGAAATTATCGCCATTTTAATGCCAGGGAAACGCTGGCTGCGGCCCAGGCCTATCGTGAGCATCTCGCTGCGGGTGGCAAGATGTTGGTTTCCCTGGCCGGTGCGATGAGTACCGCGGAAATCGGGATCTCATTGGCTCCCTTGATTCGCAGCGGAAAGGTCCATGCTATCTCCTGCACCGCGGCCAACCTCGAGGAAGATCTCTACAACCTGATTGCCAATCGCGATTACCGGATGGTGCCGGATTATCGAGATCTGGGGCCCGCCGATGAACTGGCATTGCGTAACGAGGGTTTTAATCGGGTTACGGATACCTGTATCCCGGAAGACGTGATTCGGGATGTCGAGGGAATCTTGCTGAAGTACTGGCAAGAAGCGGATACGGCCGGTGAATCTTACTTTCCCCATGAGTACCTGTTTCGCTTGTTGCGGGAAGGGCAACTGGAGTCGCAGTACCAGGTGCCATCGGAAGACTCGTGGCTGGTGGCCGCAGAGCAGATGAATATCCCGGTTTATGTTCCCGGCTTTGAGGATTCCACGACAGGAAATATTTTTGCAGCTCGCGTGTTGGATGGCTCCGTTTCCCGTCATTCCGTGGTGCGCAGTGGTACCGACCAGATGCAGCAGCTGGTGCAGTGGTACCGGGAACAGTCGAGCGATGGTACGGGGATTGGTTTTTTTCAGATCGGTGGCGGTATTGCCGGTGACTTTGCCATCTGTGCCGTTCCGTTGATCCTCCAGGATCTTCAGCAAGAGGTTCCCCTGTGGTCCTACTTTGCACAGATTACTGATTCCGTGACTTCCTATGGATCCTATTCGGGCGCGGTGCCGAACGAGAAAATCACCTGGTACAAGCTGGATGTCGATTGCCCGAAGTTCACGATTAACTCGGATGCATCGATCGTCGCCCCGCTGGTTTTTGCCTACGTTATGGGCCTTTGAGAACCAGCCTGCGATTTTTCTGACGGATATTCGCAGCCGTTTTCATAGGGCCTGCCGCTTTATTAATAAAAGCGCCAATTTCTTGTCCGCTGCATGCACGGCTGACGTTTTGTTTCCCGGAGAGAACCACGAGACGATCGTTTCGTGCAAAAGTTCACTGGAACATTTACGGGAGACAATACCTATGTTGCGTTCACAAAAAAAACGTCGCTTGAAGAAACGAAGTTCATTAACCCCGAACCGTCTCAGCCTGGAGTCCCTGGAAGATCGGCGCCTGATGGCAGTCGATATCAGCCTGACCGACGGGCTGCTGCATATCGAGGGGGATGGAGCGGACGATATCGTCAAGATCAGTCACGTGGCGCCGGTACAGCAGGCCTACCGGGGTTTTCTTCCTGTGCCGCGGCTTAACATGCCGATGATCAACGTCTGGCACGGGCATCGTGAAGGAGGACAGACAGTCTTCGATGGCAGTTCGAGTTTTCTCAGTTTCTTTGTCAACGGTATTTCGTTCAATGGAAATAATGGAAACGACTTGTTTGACAACCAGACAATGATCCAGTCTGAGGCCCATGGTGGCTTTGGTTTCGATGTGCTCAAGGGTGGATCAAACCACGATAAGCTGTTTGGCGAAGGCGACCAGGATTACCTGTATGGTAATGCCGGTAATGACTACCTGGTGGGAGGTGGTGGTTTCGATCGGATTTCAGGAGGAGAGGGCAACGATACGCTACGTGGTAGTGGAGACTGGAACGGTACGTTCTACAACGACAATATGCACGACTACCTCATGGGAGGAAATGGTTACGATACGGTGGTCGACGAGGTCCTGGAAGATGCCGAGTTAACCCCGTCCTACCTGAAGCTGGCCAGCTTTACGGGCAATGTTGTCGAGTACAACATGCTCAATAGTATCGAATCGATCAAGCTGATCGGGAACGGCCTCGACAATACCATCGATGCATCCAAGTACAGTGGCGGTAAGTTGTTTGTAGATGCTGGCAGCGGTCACGATGTTTTAATCGGAAGTGACGGGAACGACATCCTGGTGGCTGGTGCCGGCAATGACATGGTCCTTGGAAACGGGGGGCATGACTTTATCATCGGTGGCGATGGGAATGATAGCCTGGCAGGCCATGCCGGCAACGATGTTATCGTGGGTGGTCAGGGGAATGATGATATCTATGGTAACGAAGGTAACGACTTCCTGCTGGGCAATGAGGATGACGATACTCTCCATGGTGGTCAGGGCAAGGATAGCCTCTTCGGTGGAAAAGGAGACGATAACCTGTATGGCGGTGCCGAGAACGACAGTCTTTTCGGAAACGCAGGTGATGATGGCCTGTTCGGTGGAGGTGGAGCGGATAGCCTGACCGGTGGTGCGGATGAGGATCGTTTCCTGTTCCAGGCCGGGGACACGATTGTTGACAAGAATGCCAAGGATGCGCAGATCGACTTCGTGGACCTGGCTAGCTGGTCCGTGACCTACAACGGATCGACGATTAACTACACCGGCGGCGCCTGGACCGATAACGAGGTCGAGTTGATTGATCAAGCCCTGGCTGTACTCCACCATACGACCGGTGATACCACTTTTCTCAAAGAAAAAGATGGTACGGAAATGACCTATCAACGCGTGGGCACGAGCAGTTCGAATTTCATTGCCTGGAATGGTGGGGATGTCCATACGTTTGCAGATGGAACATTCACGGGCTCCAATGACGGAGTGTTGCAGATCGTGTTTCATGAGATTGGCCATAACTGGGACAGTGAAAATGCCAAGTGGGATGACTGGAAGAAATTGAGTTCCTGGACCCAGGATGACAAGTCTGCGGATGCGAACTTTATCGCCGGTGGCAATGGTGGCTGGTTCTACAGCAGCGGAGCTGACTTCGTGCGTAACTATGCCAAGACCAATCCGAAAGAAGACTTTGCCTGCAGTTTCTCGGCTTACTTCATGGATCAGCTGGGCAAGCCCTTCGGCGGCGGAGGAGCAGCGAATGCTGCCGATAAAATGAATTTCATGGACGCCTTCGTGGTATCCAAGTCCTAGGCTGACCTGACATCAGCAAGCCCCTACGACCTGCAGGATTTTATCCTGCAGGTCGTTTTTTGTTGTGTCGCAAAAGTTCAATATTGGCCAACTCTGTCAGCCTCAGACAGTGGGCTTCTCAGCCCTGGTCTTGAAGTGACTGTTGACACAAGGTTTACGGCTTTGTGCCGGTGGCAGTCTGTGAAATGGATTGAGCGGTTTTTACTGTAGAAACGGCCTTACCTGCTAGTATCGAGAAATTTAGCCTGATACGATGCAAGGGCTTATCTCGTTGCTCTAAATCAGTCCATTTCTATGGGGAATGTGTTATGAAAACTTTACGCATGATGTCTCGGACCGTGATATTTGCTTTGCCACTTCTGGTGCTCAATTCGTCTCTCATGGGGCAGGATGAACCCAAGAAGGTAGATGATGATGCGGCCAAGTTGACCAAGCAGTTTGAATCCCTGGTAGCGGACCTGGAAGATGATCTTGATGAATTGAGCGATCCCCTGGCTGCTTACGCGGCAGAAGTAAAAGCACAGGAGAAAAAGGTAGCCGATCTGACCAAGAAACATGGTGCTGATAGCAAGCAGGCGAAGCGCGCAGTGAAGGTATTGGCGGAACAAAAAGCAAATCTTGCCGCGGCAACGAAAGTCGTTGAGGATCCAGAAACTGAATCTAGCGTCGATCCATTAGCGGCCTATGCGGATGACATCAAGTCACTGGAAAAGCGGATTGCCAGGCTGACCAAGGAAAATGGTTCGGATAGCAAAACAGTTAAGCGAGCAACCGCGCAGTTGGTGGCCAAGAAGCAGAACCTGGCCGATTTAAAGGGAGCGATTGATGGCACCACCGACGATTCACTGGCGACGGATCCGGCTGCTGCTTATGCTGCTGAAGTAAAGAAGCTTGAAGCAAAGCTTGCTGCAGTGGTCAAGAAGAACGGAAAGGACAGCAAGGAAGCGAAACAGGTCGCCCAGGCCCTGGCGGCAGCCAAGGAAAACCAGTCAGCGACCAGCGATCCTGGTGAATCTCCAGACGTGCTCATTGCCGAACTGGCCAGTCGCATTGCAAAATGCAAGGATCCGAAGGTAAAGAAGGAACTGCAAGCCAAGTTGCAGAAGTTGGAAGACCTGCTGCCACAGCTCAATCTCGGTGATACAGAGTCGCCCGGGAAGAAGTAAGGTTGACGAGCACGTTTTCTTCACCGTGAGTTCTGGTCTCCAGGGCTCCATTGGATAGAGCGTGGGCCTCCGGAGCCGAAGGTGGCAGGTCCGAATCCTGCTGGAGATACTCCTACCACTCGAACGGAGCCCCGTAGTTCCGGCCTGCTTGTCCACGGTTTTAGGATTTGTGTTGGCAAGTTCGTGGGAGCGTTTTCAGGAAGAGGAGACATGTCCAACGCCAACTCGCGCGACAAGAAGCCTCTGCTGCCTACGATCACGTCGGCCATCGGCATGCTCTTGGGCGGCTTGCTCGGTGCGGCCGTCGGGCCATTTTCCGGTAGCGAACTGGTCACCATTATTTGTTACAATTTAGGGTTTATTGGCGGAGCAGTGGTCGGTGCGATGGTTGGTTGGCGAATGCATGCTCGCCGGAGTCGTGGTCAGGAAGACTCGCAGTGACTTCCTGCTGGTGTTGCAGGCACGCAACGAATCAGTGAATCTGTTATTCGACAGCGGGAGCGGTTGAGTCGCATCAAGTGGTAAGGGGCAAGAGATGCAAATCGATCGAGGCCTAAGATGCTTGCTGGTGTTGGCGATAGGTTTGTGCCTGGCGCCATCGGCAGTTGTGGCTCAGCAGCGTCCGAACATTATTCTCATCATGGCCGATGACGTGGGTTACGAATGTTTTGGTTGCTATGGCAGCAAGCAGTATAAGACCCCGCGGATCGATCGACTGGCACGAGAGGGAATGCGGTTCAACCACTGTTACTCTCAACCCCTGTGTACTCCCAGTCGCGTCAAGATCATGACGGCCCTGTCCAATGCCAGGAACTACTCGGCCTTCTCGATCCTGAATCGTGACCAGCGCACCATCGGCCAGTATTTCAAAGAGGCTGGCTACCAGACGATGATTGCCGGCAAATGGCAGTTGCTGGGATCGTCGCATTACAGTGACCAGTTCCGTGGCAAGGGTAGTCACCCGGAAGCCATGGGGTTCGATCAGTCCTGCCTCTGGCAAGTGGACCAACTGGGATCGCGCTACTGGGAGCCATTGCTTTACATCAACGGAACGAATCGGCAGTTTGGCAAGGATCAATATGGACCGACCCTTGCTACCGATGCGATCACTGATTTTATGCAGGCCCAGCGCGACAAGCCGTTCCTGGTCTATTACCCCATGATCCAGGTTCACAGCCCGTTCCGGCCAACCCCGGACAGCAAGTCGCGAACCAGCAAGAATCAGCAGCGAAACTTCGAAGATATGGTGGCCTACATGGATAAGCTCGTGGGGCGGATCGTGACCAAAGCCGAGCAACTGGGCATCGCGGAACGAACGCTGATCATGTTTGTCGGTGACAACGGGACGCACAAGAAAATCAAGTCACAGCTGCATGGTCAGACAATCGTGGGAGGAAAAGGCCAAACCACGGATGCCGGGACACGCGTTCCGTTTGTTGCTTACTGGCCCGGAGTCATCAAGCCAGGACAGGTTAACGATCAGCTCGTGGATTTCTCTGACTTCCTGCCCACCACGCTGGAAGCTGTGCAGGCAACGGTACCGGCCGGCCTGGATGGCCGTAGTTTCCTGCCACAGTTACAGGGGAAGCCGGGTAAGCCTCGTGAATGGATGTACTGTTATTATTGCCCGCGTCCCGAGAAGATGAAGCCGGTTCGGTTCGTGCGTGACCAGCGCTGGAAGCTGTACGGGGATGGCCGCTTTTTTGATGTTCAGCAGGATACACTGGAACAAGAATCACTGGCTCCTGGCTCCCTGGGTGATGTGGCTCTGAAAGCGCACCAGAAACTCCGGGCAGCACTCGACTCGATGCCGGCCAAGGGACAATCCCTCTTGAAGTATGGTGCGGTGGAAAAGTAAATCGCTGGTCGGCACCCATTACTTGATCACACCGTCCTGCATCATTCGTTCTGCCAGCAGTGCTCCAATGATGGCATGGACCTGCTCGTTCGGATGATGGTCCGTGGGATGGACCCACAGGTCGGCTGCTTTCCTGCCTGACAGGTGTGGCAAGAGGTCAATGAAAGTGGCCTGCGTCCCCTCGATGGTCTTGTGAATCAGGGCATGAATATCTTTCAGGGGATAGTTGTCGTTTAACTCGTAGAGTACTGGAAACAGTACGATGTAGCAGGGAATTCCCCGTTCTTCGCAGTGCGAGATGATGCGTAGCAGGGCGGTTTGATTTGCAACCCAGTCGGGATTGGTATCTCGATAGAGAGAGCGATAGTGATCAACAGTAGACCGGGTTTGATTACTTTCTGCGCGCAGTTTCCAGGCCAGGCGAGCAAGGCTTGACCAGTAAAGCAGGCTGTCGGGAGGCTGGCTGCCTGCCTGACCCTGTTCCACGGCTAACCGTCGTCGTGCCGGCTGACCGGTCGTGGGATCGCGGGCAAATATCGGTGGCTCGGCATCGTTAAGTACGAATCCCAGGATCACGGCATCCGGCTCTGATCGGATGGCCCAGCGTTCCATGACGTGCAGCGACTGGGTCGTGTTATATCCCCCGACTCCGTAGTTGGCAGATTCGATAATCAAGCCACTATGTTTTTTCTGGATCACCGTGGCCGTGACCTGGGCGTAGGTGTCCTCGTCCCTGACACCTTCACCGAAGGTAAAGGAATCACCCAGGAAGGCCAGCCGAATGGCCTGGGGTCGCTTCGGGACCAGGATCTCGTTGCCCGCTGCATCCAGGTCAAAGGGAAAGGGGCGACCGCGAAAACCGATGGCATTGGTCAGGTGCCCGACTTCATTCTGTGAACCAAAGTAACCCCGAGGATTGCCATCGTACTCGAAGACAATGTTGGTCGAGGGTCGATTGACGTAACCGATGGTATCGAAATCAATCTGGGGTCCGAACATGAATTGGCCAGGTGCGGTATGGGGTTGGTAGAACCGCGGCTGCCTGCTGATCTTGAGAATCATTTCTGCCAGCAGCCGCCCGACCAGCAAGCCACCCAGGATCAACAGGACGCGTTTGCGCAGTTGCCTGGCAGGAATCGCTGCAGATGGTTGTTCAGAGGTCATGACAGTTACCTTGCAGAATTGTTGACCTGTTGTTCCAGCAAGTCAGCGACCAGTTTTCCGAGCTGCTGATTTCCCAGGGCAGTGGCATGTCCCCGGTCGAGATACAATGCCTGGGCGCCATGTTGATCTGCCAGTTTATGAAATTCAGGAACCATGTCCAACAGCAGCACCTGGTGTCGCTCGGCAAAGGAAACCATCTCCTGTTGCCAGCGAGTTCGCAGCTCACGGGATTCCTCGACCTGGAAAAGAAAGGGCCAGACCAGGATGACCATCCTGGCCTTGCTGGCTGTGATGGATTCATGCAACTTGCCCAGCAACTGCTGGAAGTCGGCCGGCGTGACGCGGGGTTTCTTGATAGCCTGTGCCGGATCCAGGCTGTGGAACATTCCCCACAGTCGGCGACTGATGGAGCTGCTACGTAAAATGCCGGGTGGCTGTAATTGCTTCAGGTGTTGGTAGTGTTGCAGGTCTGTCTTGTCATCCCAGCTGGACATGTCGTTCCCGCCGAAACAAACCACGACGAAGTCCGGTTTCAGCTGCTGCCCGGTTGTCCTCCAGAGTTGCCAGCCCTGGAACAGGGTGTAACCCGGAACGCCGGCATTAATACACTCCACGGAACGCTGGGGCAGGCTCTTCTTGAGTAATTGTTCTGAGATGTCGACGTAACCCTCGGTATGATCAAGTCCATATCCAAAAGTGCAGGAGTCGCCGAGGAACAGGATTCGTAAACTGTTCGCCGGCTTGGAAAGCGGTATTTCATGGTCTTCCCGCTGGCCCTGGCGGTTGGCGATGATACCGAAGAAGGGGCCGTCGGCACGTGGCAGCGAGGTGTTCGACGACAATCGCCAGAATAACTCGGGGTCGTTCTCGACAATCGCGGCCAGTCGCTTCATACCCAGTTGGTCAAGCTCACCGACATCCTGTTGAAAGCGGATGCTGACCGCAGGCTGTTCGGTCAACTGGAGAATGATTTCACAGGTCAGCAAAGCCAGGAAGCAGGCGAAAAATGCCAGTGCCACCTTGCGCCGCAAGGAAGCAACGGGAGGCGGCCCTGTTTGAGAAGAGTTGATCACTTGGTTACTTTCACGAAACAGAACCGGTAAGAAAACGTCACGACCAAGGCCGCTTGCCTTCGATATCGATTGGGGCTGTCAAGTTCAGCCGACAATTATAGGTCAGCTTGTCCAGTGAATCCACAGCATCCTGAAGCTCATCGTGGTAGAGACTGGACTAAGGCGCGTTCTTTGCGCGGTTCATGTTAAGGCGTGCTTCTGCGTACTCGGGATCCAGCTTCAAGGCCTCCTGGAAATGACCCAGCGACTCCTTGCGTTTACCCAGTCGGAACAAGACCATGCCAAGCCGGTTGTGGGCTTGCGGGAAAGCGGGTTGCAACGAGAGGGCCTTCTCCAGGGCGGCCTGTGCCTGGGGTAGATTTGCCTGGTGGTCAAACCAGATTGCCAGGTTGAAATACGCCTTGGCATAACCTGGTTGCAGCTGGATGGCTTTCTGGATGTGATCGTAAGACTGTTGCATGTTGCCCAGCTCGCCGTCGACGATGGCCAGGTTGTTATAGGCTTCTGCATATTCGTCATCCAGTTTGATGGCTCGCTGGAGCAACTTCCGGGCTTCCCGAAATCGTCCCTGGTCACCACGTAATGTTCCCAGGCTGGTGTGGGCGATCTGGGAACCAGGATTCTTGTTAACCGTGTCGGACCAGAGTGTATCGAGGTCCTGGTACTTGCCACAGTTATGCCAGGTGAGGACTCCCAGGACGACCAGCAGCAGGCCAGGTCCCAATGTTCGTGACGAGAAAAAATTCTGTTCACCTGCAAGCCGCTGGGCCCAGCTTGTGAAGGCCGCAGCGGCCAGAGTCAGCAGGCCGATACTGGCCAGGTACTGGAAATGGTCTGCCACGAATGAAAATCGCATGGGATAGACATCCACGAATCCCAGGGCCGGGACCAGCGTCCCCCCGAAAAACAGGATGGCGACCAGTGGTCCGGTCCCCAGTCGTTGCCGCTGCCACCAGGCCAGGCCGACCAGCGCCAGCGCGGAGATTGGAAAGAGGCTTTGCCACCAGATTCCAGGATCAATGACCCAGCGTGGATAGATGAAAGTCAATTGCAGCGGTAGTAGAAGTTTCCCGGCATAAAACCAGGTGGCGTGCCCGGCGATCAAGCAACGATCCACCACGGACAGGTCCCAGTTCAGGTACATCGTGCCGACCAGGTTTTTCTCGACCCAGGACGTGATCATTGCCATCGGAATGGCCGCGGCCAGCATGGGAACCAGGGGAGTCACGTCTTCCCACTCGAACCGCCGCCGTTTCCAGGTCAGGATCAGTAGCAGGGCTGCCGGTAGCGTGGCAGTCACACTCTTACTGAGTAGTGCCGCGATGAACAGCAGCAGGGAGAGTGCGTAAAGTTTCCCGACATGTTTTTGTCCGTCAGGAGCAAGCATGCAACGCAGGTAACACCAGGCCGAAAGCAGGTAGAAACAACCGGACAGCGTGTTCTTCCGTTCGGTAATCCAGGCGACTGATTCCACGTGGACCGGATGCAGGGCAAACAAGAGGCCAGCCAGGAACGCACCGGGAACCTGCAGAAATCGCAGGATTTTCCAGAGCAGGATGGCATTGAACGCATGTAACAGGATATTGACCAGGTGATAGCCTGTTGGATGGAGTCCCCAGATGTGGTACTCGATCCAGTAGCTGGTGTGCACCATTGGATAGTACTGGGGAGTAGCGCCGATTTCACACCAGATGCGTTGCAGTCCGGCGGCACTGCGAAGTGTTCGATTTTCCAGCACGTAGTCATCGTCATCCCAGATATAACCACACCCGGTGGCGGGTAAGTAGGCAACCAGGGTGACGGCGAGGATGCCGATGGCGAGAGCCCACTGGCGCGAGCGAGAATCGGCTTGGTGATAATCCGTAGACATGAGCAGCCAGGGCAGTGAACGAGGGTCTCGCTAGTGGTTTCCATCGATCACCAGGAGCAATGAAAACGAGAGCCGTTGCCGGCACGGCGCGGTCATCATAGGTGAGGTCGCTATTTAACGTCAAGATAATCCCACTGGTACCAGGTAGTATGCCTGGAGAGGCGGCCAGATGGTTCACGTCCAGGGAAACCGGGCAGGTACCGGAGTCTGTAAAAAAGCGATCTTTTTACACGGATGCGGTCCTTTTTGGTCTGCTACAATGGTTTGGCCGGTTCGTGAGGACAGGCAGCAGCGAGCTGCAGTTTTTTCGATTCTTTATTTTATAATAGAGAGGGTGTAGAGATGGCATTTTCAGAGTACAAGATCATTCATGTTGCTGAAGGTGGTTTGGGAACGCTTTTGCTGGGTGCCTCTGGTTTACCGATGAAAAAGATGGAAGCGATGCTTAACCAGGAAGCTGCTGGCGGCTGGCAAGTTGTTTTCCAGGTGATTGAAAAGAAGCGGTACTTGCTTTTTTGGCAGCGCGAAGCTGTGATCATTACGCTCGCTCGATAGGATCCGAAGCGTGTATCGCGGGTTTTTTATTTAGGAGGAGGCATCGTGCTTGGACGTGAAGAAGTAGAATCACAGGAAGAGCACTTGCGGTTGCGGATTCGAGAGTTACCAGATGATCTCAAGCAACTTTATTTCAAGCAAGCCAATTCCCGGATCAAGGACCCCGATACCTATGCAGTGTTGAATTATCTTGGGATTGCCGGGCTGCATTATTTTTACGTGGGCCTCTGGTCAAGAGGTTTTCTCAATCTTGGCATCTTCATTGGCGGCTTGCTCCTGCTGGGAATCGGTCTCACAACGCTGGAGGCAATCTGCACGGTTGTTGGGTTAATTGCCCTGGCGGCTGTTTTCCTGGCCGAACTGCCCGCCCTCTTTAATTCCCAGGTTGTTATCCAGGATCACAACAACAGGATCATGGAACAAGTGTTGGATGACCTGGATCCTCAGCAGCAGGATCGGGATTCAAATTCGTTGCCAGCTTAGAACTTGAGCCGACGAGAAGAATCCCTGGCAGAACCTGTATGGAAAATTGGCAGCGCTACTGTTTCCGTTCAAAGCGGAAGATCGTCTTGCCGGTTGCCGTGGCAATCATGTAGTAGACTTCCCCGTGTTCATCCTGGCCGAAGGCCAGTACCGGTAACCCGGTAGACGGAATCCGCACGTTCTCGATGACCTTGTTCGTTTTTTCATCGTATTTCAAGGCCCAGATTTTTCCGCTGACGTAATCACCGTAGATGTAGTAGCCAAATAGCTCGGGCAGCTTCTTGCCGCGGTAAACATGACCACCGGTAATGGACTTGCCAATCTGGTGATCGTATTCCCAGAGAGGATCGACCGGCTTGTCGGGATTGGTAGCGGCCGCGTTACCAAAGCCATAACTTGCCTCGCGGATGCTCCAGCCATAGTTAGCACCGCGCTTGATGATGTTGATTTCTTCCCAGAGGTCCTGGCCCACGTCAGCAGACCAGATCAAGCCGGTTTGCCGGTCAATCGAGAGCCGCCAGATGTTCCGCAATCCGTAAGCGTAGATTTCCGGCTTCGCACCCGGTCGATCCAGGAAGGGATTGTCCTTGGGAATGGCATAGTTGAGATCCTTTTCCTTGTGATCCACGTCGATGCGAAGCATCGATCCCATCCAGGTCTTGAGGTTCTGGCCATTCCCGCTGGGATCGTTGCGGCCACCGCCATCACCCAGTGCCAGGTAGAGGTACCCGTCGCGACCGAAAACCATGGGGCCCCCGTTGTGGTTGGCGAATGGTTGCGGAATCACCATGATAATTTCCTCGCTGGCAGGATCACCCCGGTTGGGATTGTCTGCCGAACGCCGGAAACGAGACAGGTAGGCGGTGCGGGGCTTCTTGACCGTGTTGTAGTAGACGAAGATCTCCCCGTTGGTCTTGTAGTTGGGATGCAGGGCCATGCCCAGCAATCCTTCCTCGTTGTCCTTGGTCCAGTCATGCACGCGATCTCTCAGGTCCAGGTACATGGACGTGGATGTCACGTTGGGGTCGTTCTCGAAGACATGGATCATGCCACTCTGGGTACCCACGAAGAGGCGGTTGGTACCATCACCACCATGGATGATTTCGATGGGGCGCAGTTGCCTGATCTTCCCGTTCTCATCAATGCCCTGCCAGCCTTTCCACTTCAGCTTGGGAAATGCTTCCACGGCCTGCAGCGGCAACACGCGGTCCACGGGATCGGGAACCGAGCCGTTGGCCGCCAACTCGCGCACCTTGATGTTCCGGAAGGCCACTGCGTTGCCGTGATCCTGGAGACAGATATGCCCCTTCTCGGCCTTGCCGAAGCCAGCAAAGCTGGCGAACTTGCTCTTGGCTACACGGTCGTTCCAGTCCTTGCTTCCCTTCTGGAAGTAATAATAGCTGACACCGTTTAACGCGACTTCGGATTTCTTGTCGCCGATGCGAATGTAGAGGTGATTCCATTGCCCGGCCGGACGCGTCGCATCCGAGATCTCGGGACTCGTGAAACCTACCTGGGATTCGAAGAACTTGGCCCAGTTCGGTTTGACGGGATGATACAACTCGTAGAGCCAGCCAGCTTTCTGCGGATCGCGTCCGTCCACGTTATCCTGGATCTGAATCTCGGGACCGGATTGCCATGGATACTGGGCCTGCTCCGTGACATGGAACATGATCCCACTGTTACCACCCTTCGAGATGCGATACTCGATGGATAGTTCGAAATGCTTGAACTGCTTGACACTGACCAGGTCTCCGGCACCTTTCTTGGTCCAGTTGAGCACGCCGTCCTGGACGGCCCATCCAGCGCTGATTGTCTGGGTGCGGTAATTCCGCCAACCGGCCGTCGTCTTGCCGTCGAACAGCAATTTCCAGCCGCTGCGGCGCTCCGCTTCGTTCAACCGGTTGAGAGGCGTCTCTGCCTGGGCCGGGAGAGTAAGGCCAGAGAACAAAATCAACACGAACAGGCTGCCAACAATCCGCATCATGGGTTTTATCTTCCTGGTGGAGTCAGCTGGCCAGGGGTCTCCACGACTGCCGGCAGCGGACTCGTAATCTTCCTAGTGGATTAATATTGTAGAGGGTCGCGTGGCATAATTCACCGGTGGTACAATGGAATTTTGGACCCCCGATTCCCGGGTAGAGATCCCTTGAAACATGCGTTTATGACGTGCTTGACGCTTATTCGTCGCCAGCAGTGTATTTTCGATCCAGGTGCGTGTAGCCCCCATCAACAAAAATAATCTGGCCCGTGGTATGGCTGGAGCGGGGGGATGCCAGGAATACGACCATGTCTGCTATTTCCTGGGTGGTGGTAAACCGTTGCTGGAATGGTACCAGGCGTTCTATCTGGCGTTTTGCCTCGACGGGATTGTCAAGTTCGTTCAGCAACTTGTCATAGAGGGGCGTCCACGTCTCGGCAGGTAACACCGTGTTGACCCGGATACTGTCAGAGGCCAGGTCCACAGCCCATTCACGGGTAAGACCGTTGATACCACCCTTGGCGGCAGCATAACCCGACGTATTACCCTGCCCGGTAATACTGACCTTGGATCCGATGTTGATGATCGATCCCTGGCTCTGTCGCAAGGCTTCCAGGGCATAGTGCACGATCGCGTAGTAGTGAACGAGGTTTCGTTCCAGGGATGCCACGAAGGCCTCCGGTCCCGCTTCCACGCTGACACCATCATTGACCCCGGCGTTATTGACGACCACGTCAATACGACCAAACTGGTCGAGTGTTTCCTGCACGACGCGCTGGCAAACAGAGACGTCACTCAGGTCGCCCTGGATGAATACACACTGTTGACCTAGCGCGGCGTATTCCGCTTCCAGTGCCTTACCCTCTGCCGTGCTGCGATTGATATTGGCAACCTGGGCACCCTCGGCCAGGAACGTACGTACCACGGCTTCCCCGATTCCCTTGGAGCCCCCGGTGACGAGTGCGACTTTATCCTGTAATTGGAGATCCATGCTACGTGGCTTCCAGGAAACATGATCGATCGCATGGGGAGGATCAACCACCATGATCCTCGACGCTGACTCACAAGGTAGCATGCTGAGTATTCATTGTCATCGGTCTGCCCGTGGGAATTAGGCGCAGCTGTTGGCCAAAAAATATTGCCGGCTCTTGCTTCGGCGAACCGGGACTGGCACGATACGTTCAGCTGGAAAGAGGGCTTTCCAGGAGTTGCCTGTTGACCGCACATCGTTTTCTTTCGTGGCAGGAGAAGAGATCATGACCACTGCGTCGAACACCTGGCAGCTGGGCAGGCTGCACCACCTGGGTGTTACCGTTGCCGACATGGATCGCTCGATTGAATTTTATCGTGATATCCTGGGGATGGAGTTGGTGGGCAGACGGCCCTGCGTGGCTGCAGATTACGTGGCCAAGCAAACGGGTTATCCGGGAGTCCAGCTGAGCGTGGCTTCCTTTCGTGTCAGCGCGGACAGCCCGCAGACGCTGGAAGTGGTCCAGTACCTGAATTGCCCAGGGGAACCGGTCGACCAGGCCACGAATCGTCCTGGCAATACTCATCTCTGTATCCTGGTGGATGACCTGCAGGGTGCTTTTGATGATTTGAGCCAGCAGGGAGTCCAGTTCAAATCGGACCCGGTCACGATTACCGCGGGACCCAACGAGGGTGGACTGGTCGTCTATTTTTATGATCCCGATGGATATCCCATGGAAATGTTTCAGCCTCCTGCACAAGGATGACACCAGGAATCGTGAATCAGCTGGTAAAGCGCTCACGCGGAGAAATGATAGATGGCAAACATGTCACGAGAACTTTTTGACCTGGCCGAAAAGGTAGTCCTGGTGACCGGCGCTGCCCAGGGACTGGGTGCCGCGATTGGAAATGCCTGTGCCGTCCAGGGAGCAACCGTGGTCCTTGCGGATATCGAGCACGAGCGGGTTCGCGAGGTGGCCAAGGCCATCAGTGAGAAAACCGGCGGGCCAGTTGTGGCCCATGCTTGTGATGTGCGCGACAGGGACCAGGTGCAACAACTGGTCCAGTCCGTGGTGACCGACCAGCGTCGGATCGATGTGCTGGTCAATAACGCCGGTATTCATCGCCGGGTGGACCCGTTGAATATCTCGCCGGCCGATTTAAAGGCGGTTCTTGACGTGAATTTGGTGGGCTGCCTGAACATGGCCAGTGCCGTGGGCAAGGTGATGATTCAGCAACGGGCGGGCAGCCTGATTAACATTTCTGCTCTTGGCGGCGGCGTTGTGGGACTGGGCCGAGGGGGTTCCGTTTACGGGATGACCAAGGGCGGCTTGATTTCACTGACCCGGGACCTGGCAGCGGAGTGGGGACGATACGGCATTCGGGTGAATGCCCTGGCACCCGGATGGATTAAAACACCCATGACCCGGCAATTACAGGACAATCCTGCCGGTTCAGCCAGGGTCGTGGAACGGATTCCGCTGGGACGCTGGGGAGACCCGGAGGATGTTGCAGGAGCCGCGGTGTTCCTGGCCAGTGATGCCTCTTGCTACATTACCGGCCATACGATTCCTATCGATGGGGGTGCTGCCAACGTGATTGCATTAAGCCAGGAGTGACGATGACCGAGTGCTTGATCCAGGAGGTGGATATTCCCGATGACTTGCTGGGACCGTTGCAGGAATTTAGCGGCGACCTCACGGACCGGCAGGCTCTTGCCGAGGCGGTTGCCCGGGATGGATATGTCCTGTTGCGCGGCGTGCTGGACCGTGCCGCCGTGTTGGCAGCCCGCCAGGAAATCATGACCCGCCTGCACCAGGTGGGTGAAGTGGCCACACCGCCGCTTGATGGGATTGCAACCGGGACCAGTCGCCGTCGTGAAATCGTTGCGGATCTCGGTGAGTTCTGGAGCTCGGTCAGCGAGGGCCCGGCCCTCCGCGCGGTGACCCACGGCAACCAGGCCAGGCAGGTCATGGAATGCCTGCTCGATGAACCAGCGCGGCCCCATGACCTGATGTACCTGCGGCCGGTCACCGTGGGAAATTCGACGAACCTGCATTATGACTATCCCTTGTTTGCCGGAACCTCGGAACGGATGCATACCGGTTGGGTGCCACTCGGGGATATTTCGATTTCCGATGGTGCCCTGGCCGTGGTCGAGGGGTCCCAGTACTTCGGTGATTTACTGGATCCGATTCGAGAGCATGATTACAGCCGAGACCATTCCAACCAGACGGTCCAGCAGGCCGCCTATGGCAAGCAAAACCTGGTTCATCCACTGACCTTTTGTCGGCAGCGGAACACCCGCTTGCTAAGCACCGATTTCCAGGCCGGGGACCTGATGATCTTCAGCATGTTCCTGCTGCACGGTTCGATCGATAATAACTCACCCGTGGGCCAGGTTCGCTTGTCCTGTGATGTGCGTTACCAGCCGGCTGCTGATCCCACCGATGATGGACGCTACTTTGGCGAATCACCCACTGGTTCGAAGGGCGGTGGATATGCCGACATGCGTGGTGCCATGCCATTGGCCTGAACGGGAGGCCGTGGCGCCACAACCTGGTAAATCCTTCTGCTCGAAGAGGATAGAAAAATCATCCGGGCTTCAGGCAATGACATCCCAGATGGGTTCACCGTCGAAGGCAATATGGATCGGGTTGTTAGAGCGATCGCGGATAATCATTTTCGGGTCTAGACCAAGTAACTGGTAAATGGTTGCCACGTAATCTGCCGAGGAAACCGGTGAATCCATGGGCCAGGCACCCTGGTTATCACTTTGCCCATACACCATCCCTCGCTTGACTCCGCCACCAGTGAGAACGATAAAACCGCACTGGGTCCAGTGATCGCGGCCTCCGTCCGGCTTGACCTTGGGGGTGCGACCCATTTCCCCCATCAGGATCACCAGCGTGGAATCGAGTAATCCACGCTCGTCGAGGTCCCGGATCAGGGCACTGTAATTCTGATCGAGGGTTGGCAGGTTGAAGTTTTTCAAGAGTTTAAAGTTATTGGAATGGGTATCCCACTGCCCGGCACCGATGCCCCCGTTGAACTGTGACTCGGTGGTGACGCCGATGAACCGTGTCCCGGCTTCGACCAGCCGCCGCGCCGCCAGCATGCAGGAGCCGAACAGGTTGCGACCATAACGATCCCGCACCTGCTGCGATTCCTGGGACAGGTCAAAAGCCGTCCGGGTTTTGTTGGAACTCAGCAGCTGAAAGGCTTCCTGCTTAAAGTGGCTCAGGTTGCTCACGGATGCTGAGGAATTGAACTGGCTGACGCTGCCATCAAATTGTTCCAGCAGGCTGCGCCGCTGGGTCATGCGCTGAAGGTTAATGTCAGGCAGTGTTTCCAGTCCTGACAGGGTTGGTGAGGCAAGGGGAACGGCTGGGTTAATGTGCGAGTTGCGACCCTCGGTCTCGGTAAAGCTTGGAGAGTAAGAAGTAAACATCGGATCAAACTGACTGCCCAGGAAACCTCCATAAGGTCCGGCTCGATACTTGCCCTGGCTGTGACCGGGATGTGTCGGCATCCAGATATAGGAGGGAACGTCCCGGGACCGTAGCCCCGCGTACTGCATGACCGAACCCATGCTCGGATGATCCGTGGGCTTGGCGACATTGTTGACGATCACCGGACCACTGTAGCCGGTTAGCATGTTGTAGGGACTGTGGGTGTTGTACAAATGGCTGTGCGTGCGGATCAACGTGGAATGGTGCATCAGTTGCGCGGTGCGTGGCAGGTGTTCGCAGATGTGCAGTCCCGGCACGCTCGTCGCGATCGGTTTGAATTCTCCACGAATTTCTGCGGGAGCAGACGGTTTCATATCAAACATGTCGATATGACTGGGGCCACCAATCAAGTTGATCAGGATGATCGACCTGGTGGAGGGTTCGGCACTGGCGGCCTGGTCCCGGGCCTGCAACAGTCCAGGAAGATGAAGTCCCAACGATGAAATGGCACCTGCTTGCAGCACCTCGCGCCGCGTGAGGTGGTCACAGAGCCGCGACCCTCGTCCTAGCAGTCGTAACATGAGCGGCTTCCTCGCTGGCAATCCAGGTGCGCGATAAACCATCACAATTCATTTATACTTTATGGACTGTGATCGAGCGGAGCAACGGCATTCCGTGTTTTTCGCGAGGATTCCCTTTCCGCGTATCAAGGTTTACGCTGCTTGCGACAGCGAACAGAGCCATGGTAGGTTGGCCCCGTGCTGCCAGGCCCCGCCTTCATGGATCGAGCAGGAGTTCCATCATGTTGAAAGTCATTGAACTCACCGGATCACCCTATGAAATGGGGACTCAGCATGGGGAGCAACTGAAAGAACAGGTGCGTGGACTGGCCCGTGAGCGGTACGAGATTGCCGGCCAGTTTGCTCGTGACAGGGGCGTGCAAACAACGCGTGAAGATTGTCTCAAGCTGGCACGTTTTCACCTGCAGTTGCACCAGGAACAGACGCCCCGTTGTTACGAGGAATGGTCCGGCATTGCTGCCGGGGCGGATTGCCCACTGGAAGATGTGTTTTTTGCCAATGCACTGACCGATTTCCAGGATGTCCTCTGGCAGGTCGCGGGAACCGAGATCCATGGTTGCACGTCGTTTGCGGTGACTCCAGCAGGGTCCTCATCGGCGACAGCCCTGATTGGCCAGACCTGGGATATGCATGCCAGTGCCCAGGACTATATTTCGCTGTTCCATCGCCGGCCCCTTGATGGTCCGGAATCCCTGACGATGAGTACGGCCGGTTGTCTCACCCTCGTTGGAATTAACGCGGCCGGTATCGCGGTTGGCAATAATAACCTGCAGCCGCTGGATGCTCGTCCCGGTATCATCTACCTGGCCCTCTTGCACAGTGCCTTGCAGCAAACAGAATGGGACCAGTCACGCCAGGCCATTACCGGTGCTTACCGGGCTTCGGGGCATAACTATGTCATGGCGCATGAGTCGGGAGCATGCGTTGATATTGAAACGACGGCGCAGCAGCATGAGGAATATTTCGTGGAGGATCCCTGGTATGTGCACACGAATCATTACCTCTCCGAAAACCTGAAGGGACTGGAAAATCCTCAACTGGATCGACGTTCTACCGAGCATCGCCTGGAGCAGGTGCGTCGCTCGTTGGCAACGAACCCGGAACCCCTTTCGCCGGAATACCTGCGGGCCGCCCTGGCGGATCACGAGGGAGGAGAACTTGGTATCTGTCGTCACGGTGAAGGCCGTGAGGCACGCAGTTGCGCCTTCGTGGTGGCGGATCCGTCGGCCCGATCCCTGTGGGCCAGCCTGGGTCCACCCTGCGAGGCGACGCTGACAGAATTTAGTCTCTAACAGATCGGGAGCATCGAAACCTTGTTTACCATGGAACCCTGCTGTCCCCGCCAGTCCCGGTTGCTGCTTATGGTAGCGCTCCTGGTAACGATGCAGTGGCTGGCTGTGCCGACAATCGCCGCGGAGAAGACGATGACTATCAATGACGTGGTCGTGACCGGGAAACATAACCCGGCATTAAGCAGCTTTGATGAATTAATGACAACCTTTGTCAAGACACACCAGGTTCCCGGTGCCTCGCTGGCCGTGACCCGCAATGGTCAACTAGTCTATGCCCGCGGGTTTGGTTATGCCGACTTGGCGAAAAAGCAGCCCGTGCAACCAGGCAGCCAGTTTCGCGTGGCCAGCCTTTCGAAGCCGATTACCGCCGTGGCCATTTTTCAGCTGGTGGACCAGGGTAAACTAAAGCTGACGGACCGCCTGTTCACGATCCTCCAACCCAAACCTTTTTTCGAGGCTCCAACCGACAAGATGGATCCACGATTGCAGCAGGTCACGATCCTGCACTGCCTCCAGCACAGTGGTGGCTGGGACCGTGATGCATCTTTTGATCCCATGTTCCAGCCCGTGCGAATTGCCAGGAGCCTGGGTTTCGACCCCCCGGCACGCGCC
>JAYGDH010000004.1:0-3212 GCA_046583055.1 Pirellulaceae bacterium
CGGCCATGGCCTGGACCTGTTGCAGGCTTTCGTCGCTGCGGCTGCTGGCCGCGATGACCTTGGTGTCTTCGATCTTGAGAAGATTGGCCAGGTGTGCTTCACGCCCGAACCAGCCGGCCCCGATAAGCCCGATGTTGATGGTTGCTGTCACCGATGTTCCTTTGCGAGAATAGGATCGTTCAGCCTTGCTGGCCAGGTCGTGAGAAATTGAATGCGTTGACTGCTTCCTGTCCCTGCAGGACGGCTGAGACATCCTGGCAGACCGCTGCCACCACGCGTTCCTGGGCCTGCTGGGTAAAGGCTGCGACGTGAGGCGTCAGGATGACGTTTTCCATTTGTTCCAGCAATCCGGCAGTTGGTGGTTCATCGCCGCGCACGTCCAGGGCGGCCCCGGCTAATCTCTGTTGTTGTAGCGCCTGCACCAGGGCCGTCTCGTCAACGACTTCACCCCGCGAGGTGTTGATGAACAAGGCACCTTGTTTCATCTGCTCGAATCGCTGCTGGTTGAACAGGTGTCGTGTTTCGTCACTGAGTGGGACATGGCAGGCCACGAAGTCAGCCTGGGCAAGGACGGTTTCGAGTGAAGCCAGTTGGACGTTCAGTGACTGCAGGTGTGGAGCGGTAGGATCGACGTAGTCATCGTGGGCCATGATGGTCATGCCAAAAGCCCGGGCGCGTTCCGCGACCAGCGTACCGATGCGTCCGATTCCCACGATTCCCAGTGTTTTACCGGACAGTTCACTGCCCGTGAAGGCACCGCGGTTCCAGCCTCCCTGCCGGGTGTCGGCCACGGCGGCGGGAATGTTACGAGCCAGTGAAATCATCAGGCCGATAGTCAGCTCTGCCACGGAAAGCGAGTTTTCGCGAGGAGCGTACGTGACGACGACACCTGCCCCGGTGGCCTCTTCGGTGTCGATATTGTCGAGGCCAGCACCAGCTCGGCCAATGATTTCCAGGTTCGGCGCGGCGGCGATCAAGGGTGCCGTGACCTGGGTCTGGTTCCGGACAATGATGCCTCGAACCTTACCGACGAGAGTCAAAAGCTGTTGGGAATCCTGCCAGGCAGCCGGTTCAAAAGCCACGTCAAAATCATTGCGCAACTGGTCCATCGCAGCGCCCACGATATTTTCAGTAACCAGTATTTCCGCCATGATGGCACGGGTATCCTTCGTGGCATAGACCGTTAATCAAATTGGCTGTAGTCGACCGATTGGTTGCAATCGATACTCTGCTCGACCGGGGCCAGGGGGTATTTTAGCCCGGTGGCACAATTGAACAGAACAGCGGTTTCGTCGGGGCTGACACGCCCGCTGGCAATTTCCTGCTTGTAGGCGGCATAGGTCGCCGCACCCTCGGGACACATCAGGAAGCCTTCCTGTCGGGCAACCTCGTGGCCGGCCGCGATAATCGCCTCGTCGTCCACGGCAGTTGCGAAGCCATCGCTTTCTCGGACCGCCCGCAGAATCAGAAAATCTCCCACGGCCACGGGCACCCGGATTCCCGAGGCGACGGTGTGCGCATTTTCCCAAAGTTCGGCGTGCTCGGTACCTTCCTCATAGGCTTTTACGATGGGGGCACAGCCGGTGGCCTGCACGGCTACCATGCGAGGAAGCTTTCCCGTCAGCCAACCGATTTCCTGCAGCTCGTTAAAGGCTTTCCACATGCCGATCAGTCCGGTACCACCCCCGGTCGGATAGAAGATGATGTCGGGTACCTGCCAGCCCATCTGGTCGGCCAGTTCCAGTCCCATCGTTTTCTTACCTTCAATCCGGTAGGGCTCCTTGAGCGTTGAAAAATCAAACCAGCCAGTCGCTTCCTTTCCCTGGCCGACGATTCGGCCACAGTCATTGATGAGTCCATTAACCCGCCAGACCCGTGCTCCCTGGGCAGCGATTTCTTCCACGTTGATGGGTGGTGTGTCAGCCGGACAAAAGATGTAGCTTTCGATGCCGGCCCGACTGGCGTAGGCAGCCAACGCGGCGCCGGCATTACCGTTGGTGGGCATGGCCACCTTGGCAATTCCCAGTTCCTTGGCCATCGATACGGCCAGGCAGAGTCCCCGAGCCTTGAAGGAGCCCGTGGGTAATCGTCCCTCATCCTTGACGATCAAGTCACCACGACCAGCCTTCAGGCGAGGCAGGGAAACCAGGGGCGTGTGGCATTCGCCGAGGCTGACAATGTTTTCCGTTTTGCGTACGGGAAGAAACTCGCGGTAACGCCACATGTCAGCCGGACGCTGGGCCAGTTGTTCCCTGGAGACGGCCTTGGCCAGTGCTGGCAGGTCGTACTTGACCAGTAATGGTTTGCCCGCCTGTGAAAGTTCGTGAACCTGGTCTGCAGCGTAGTGATCCCCCGCCATCCCACATTCCAGGTGGGTGACGAAGGTCGGACGTTCCGTGGTGAGATTCTCGCTGTTTTGCATGATGCTCCTGTTGCTCGGTTGACTTGCTGCGCTTGTTGAATCCAGGTGGCTTACTCGTCATGAAGGTTTGCGATCAGGGTTTTTGCCAGCCACACATGACCCAGATAGGGACGCCACCGCTGGAATAGGTTTTCAGGTGTTCCAGGGCCCCCGTTTGCTGGTTGATGCGATAGGCATAGAGATTGGAGGATCGCTGTCCGGCAGAAAAGACAAAATTTCCAGTCAGGTCAATGCAGAACGATCGCGGATGGTGCCCGGTGGCATAATGCCCGATGATCTTCATGGTGCCGTCGTCGGGGTTAATCGAGACGGCAGCCAGGGTGTCCTTCATGGCGGTTCCCTCGGGGCGCTTGGTAACGTCTCGGTTGGAGACGTAGGCAAATCGGCCGTTGGGCGTGATGTGGATGTCCGCTGCTGCACTGTTGCCCTCGTAGTTCGGAGGTAGCGTGGAGAGAGTATCCGTGAGTTTCAGGGTGCCCTTGCGGGTGTTGAATTTCCAGGAGGAAATGCCGCCACCCCGTTCATTGGAGGTAAACGCCATTTTCAGCGTCGGGTGGTGCGCGATGTGCCGGGGCTGGTGATAGAGATGGTCTTCATCGGGACCCTTGGCAAAGGGACGCTTGTTGGGCACTAGCTTACCGGCGGTAGGATCGAGGATGTACTGGTAGACCTTGTTCGGGGCCGTGTGTGGAACGAAGACGAATTTTCCGGAAGGATCGACCTCGATACAGTGGGCTGTTTTCTCTGTCTTGTGCAGGTCAAGCATTTCGTCGGTGCAGAGGCCGTCGTA
>JAYGDH010000187.1:0-5428 GCA_046583055.1 Pirellulaceae bacterium
CCAGCACGCCGGCGTATTGCCCCGGCCCCGGTTCAATCGGAACCAGCGCCGGACCGTTGACGTGAATGGCCTCGTACGGAAAACCGACTCGCGCCCCGACTTTGCGAACGATGGCACCGTACGTCGGCAGATCACTGCGACTTACCGGCGGATTCGACGAAAGTCGCTCATGGTACCGGCCAGTCAGGGCCAGGTAAGTGGCAGACCCGTGATCCAGGTCGGCATGCGACATGCTCCTGATGACCGTGTACTTATCGGCAATTTTCGCGAGGCCGGGCAACCGATCCGTGAAATGCAAGCCTGGCACTGCCGTTGAGATCGGACGAAAAATGCTGCGAACCGTATCCGGTGCTTCCGGCTTCGGATCCCACAGGTCGATTTGGCTCTGTCCACCACTGGCATAGATCAACAGCACCGAGCGTGCCTTGCCAAAACCGGGTGACTGGGCCACAACGGGTTCCTCGGCTACCAGGCTACCGCACGGAGCTCCGCCCGCCAGCATCGCAGCTGTAGAGAAGCGCAGCCATTCACGCCGCGATGGGCCGCGCAAGCCACTTCTCTCGGGTAAGGTTAATCGAATCATTTCCTGAAAGCCTTGGCAATCTGCCTTACTGCTGCTGCTGAGGCTGCCCCTTTTCTTCCTGGAAGTTAAGTGCAGCAGAATTCAAGCAGTATCGCAGTCCGGTCGGCGCCGGACCATCTTCAAATACATGCCCCAGGTGCGCGCCACAACGGTTGCAAAGAACCTCGGTACGCGTAACGAACAACTTGCGGTCCTGCTCGGTAACCACGTTCTCCCCAGAGATGGGATCCCAGAAACTGGGCCAGCCGGTTCCGGAAACAAACTTCGTTTCCGCGTCAAACAACGGCAGCGCACAGCACACGCAATGGTATTTGCCAGGAAGTTTATTGTCCCAATAAGCGCCGCTGAAGCTGCGTTCCGTTCCTTTCCTCCTGGCAACATCGTACTGTTCTTGCGTCAATCGTTGTTTCCACTCGGAATCCGTGATGGCGGCCCAGTTCACGTCCTCCCGCACGTTTTCGGGAAAAGCCGCCATCGCTGGCGATGTTTCTGTAGGCGGTGACACTACGGGGCCCAGGTGTTGCCAGTTGAATGCCAGGATGAGGGTCCCGACAACAACACAGATCAGGCCGAATTTCCTTGTTTCGTTCATATATTTTTCTTCCCTTACCTCATACCAGCCGTATCGATGCCTCGTCCAGCGTTTCGACGCTGCCGATCGTACAAGCGGCCGCTATCCCCTCATCCTTCAGACGCGCGACGAGTTCACCGGCGCGATCCTCGCCGATCGAAATCAGCAAACCGCCGGAGGTTTGAGCGTCGAAAGCAAATTCCACCAACTCATTGGAAACATCGCTGCCGATCGTGAGCTGGGAGGCTGCAAAACTGCGATTTGTTTTGCTGGCCCGTGTCAGATTCCCCTGCCGCGCCAAGGCAAGTGCACCTTCCAGCAGCGGCAGGCTGGACACTTCAATGGACAACATCACGCCACTCGACTGCGCCATCTCTCCGGCGTGACCTGCCAATCCAAAACCGGTAATATCGGTAACGGCCGTGGCACCCAGTGAAACGGCAGCCCTACTGGCGGCACCATTTAACTGCACCATGCTTTCAACTGCGTTTGCCAGGGTGGCATCCGGACACCGGCCTGCCTTGAACGCTGTCGTAATAAATCCGGTACCCAAGGCCTTGGTTAGCACCAGTTGATCGCCCGGCTGGGCGCCCTGGTTTGTCAACATTTCGCCACGCAGAACCGTGCCCGTGGCCGAGAGACCATACTTGATTTCCGCGTCTCGCACCGTGTGGCCGCCGGCGATCACGGCGCCCGCCAGGGCAACGCGCTCAGCCCCACCCCTGAGGATTTCCTGCAGGATCTTCAGGTCGAGCTTATCGTCCGGGAAACCAACGATATTCAGCGCGGTAATCGGCTCGGCTCCCATCGCATAAATGTCACTCAGCGAGTTGGCTGCAGCGATTTGGCCGTACGTGAAGGGGTCGTCTACCAGTGGTGGAAAAAAGTCCAGCGACTGAACGATGCACAGGTCGTCCTTGATCAAGTAAACCGCGGCATCACTAAATCCGTCTAAACCAACGAGTAATCGTTCATCATCAAACTTGGGCAAAGCCTGCACAACCTGTGCAATCCCCTCCTGGGGCAACTTGCCCGCTCAGCCGGCGCAGCTGGCGTAGTCGACCAGTCGCTTCTTTCTTCCCCACAAGGCCATTGCTTCACCCTCTCGATAAAAGATTTCCCCGATGTTTGCCGTGTCTGTCGGCACGCTGCTATTTTTCTGCCTCCAGGTTCCCCTCGATACGGCTGTCTTCAACTGCTGCGCCGGGAAGGAAAGTCCTGGTCTCCGTAATTACGTTATTACTAAACAGCAGCCGCGTTGTAGGTTTGTCGGACAGCGCCACTGCCGCCGGCTGGACACCGGAAAACGTGTTGCCACTGATAGTCACTTCCGAAGTTCCATCCAGCAAAACCCCCGCTGCCGTAAGGTCAGTCGCCGCCCGCTTTACCTCTCCATCACCGAGGTAGCTATTGCTGAAACTATTTCCTGTGACGGCGATTCGTCCGCTGCCCGGTCCGATCCGCAGTGCATTAGTTTTCATAATAGTAAACGTATTCGCAGAGACACAGCACCCATGCGCATCGACAAGGTCTATACCGGCTCCATTATGGGCGATCACGTTCGAACTCAGGGTGGTACCATAGCAGTCACGAGAGAGCACGATGGCCGTCCCGACGCATTCTTCGATCATATTGGCGGACACGACGCTTCCATACGTATTTTCTATCACCACGCCGTTGCCGAGGTGGTCATCGAGGCAATTACCAGACATCGTCAGATTGTATCCATTTACGCAATGTACAGCATCCTCATTTTCTTCGAACTGGTTCGCCGAAACCACGATGTCGTGGCAGCCAAGACAGTTGAGTCCAACTCGTTTGTTATAAGTAATCAGGCAATTCGAGACGCGGGGATCCTCGTAACAGGTATCGAGTCGAATTCCATCCCCGCCATGATTGCTGACCGAAACAGCGTCCAACAGAACCTCGTTGACCCAGCGAACCTCGATACCATGGCCACTTTTCTCGTTCCCGGTGACGCGAAGATTCGTCAGCCTAACACGCCACAACTGGTCCTTCCGCTGGGCTTTCGTAATGCCGGCCTTTTCGATGATAATAGCCGGTAACCCCTCGACGTTGGTGTTCTTAATATGCGTCGCCGTGCCCGCCCCCTGGATGCAAACGTCTGAGCGTGAAAGTACCAGTGGCTCACTAATTTCAAACGTGCCGGCCGGCAACTGAAGCAGGCCACCGGCCTCGGGAATGGCATCAAATGCCGCCTGCAAACTCCCGTATTCGCAAGCATGGATCGTGGGCCGAGCTCCGGGCAGTTTCATCACCCTCTCTGTACCGTTCTGGGGCGCGGCATATGAGCCGCCAATGGCTATCACCAGCCCGCAACCAATCGCCATTACCAAGTAACCGTTCACGATTCTCATGCCATTTCTCCCAATTCCCACGATTCAAGAACATTGTTCATTGCCTACCGGACGCTCCGACAGAGCCATTCATTTTCAGGATACCCGATCCCGGCATAGATGCGAGCCTGCCCGATTCTTAAACTAGCCGCTCAGTACCCCACATGTATCTTTTTTCAGACAGGGGCTTCGAAATGGCTGCTGAAAGCCTGATTGCCCTCTTGACCATGACGGCAATGGAAATCATTCTCGGCATCGACAACATCATCTTCATAGCGGTCATTACCGGCCGCCTGCCTCCCGAGCAACAGGCCCTTGGCGGCCGCCTCGGCCTCGGCGCTGCCCTCGTAACACGGATACTACTATGACCGCTTTTGAAGGTAATTCTCGGCCTCACGGCACACCTTTTCTCACTCACGACACTGGGTATTCCGATCGAATGGGTCAGCGAGGAGATGAACCACGTTTCCATACGCGATCTAATATTACTGGCCGGTGGCCTGTTCCTGATCGCAAAAAGCGTTTACGAGATCCACGAAAGTCATCACGAAGCCACCAATCCTGACGTGGCACCAAAAACGAAACGGTTCTGGGTTGTCATTTTGAGATAGCCGTCTTGGACATCGTTTTCTCGTTCGATTCGGTAATCACAGCCGTCGGGATGGCCAAGGAACTTTCCATTATGGTTACTGCCACCGTGATTGCGATCGTGGTGATGATGGTGTTCGTCCGGGCCGTCAGCGACTTCGTCCATGCCAACCCGACGATCAAAACGCTCGCCCTTAGCTTCCTCATCCTGATTGGAATCATGCTAGTCGCCGAAGCCCTCGGACAAGAGATAGGCAAAGGTTACATCTATTTTGCCATGGCCTTCGCGCTGGCCGTCGAGGTTTTAAACATGCGGCTCCGCGGACTGGCCGCCGACGGTCACGATTCGTCAGATTGAGCAGCAGGGCGTGACGGATTCGAGGCTTGCCATGTAGTCACGACCCATTTGGCAGCCAGTCCCAGCGTGACCCCCAGGATAACAATCAGTAACCGTATCTTCATCGCTGCGCGCTCCTGTCGATCATCATGTCAGCTATTGTCACTTGGATTTCTTCTTTAAACTGGCAAGATATTCCACGATGTCGGCCAGCGTTTCCTTGGTCTGAGTTTTAACCAGGTCAGCTGGCATCAGTGAAATCTCTGATTTCTGCATCAGTTCTATCTCTGTCCTGGCAACGGCTTTCTCGATCGCCTCACTAGTCTTGATCACGACCGTGTCCGCCGTTTGGCTGACCAGGACACCCGATAATACGTTGCCACTGGTCAGTTCCAACAAATAGGTCTCGTAATTGTGGCTGATACCAGCGCTGGGGTCCAGAATCGAAACGTACATGGCTTCGCGCGACAACTTGCTGCCGATTTCCGAAAGATCCGGACCCACATCTTTGCCAGCACCAAGCACCTTGTGGCACTTCGCACAGCTGGCTGTTGTTTCGAAAAGCTTTTTACCTCGCTTCGCATCCCCCGAAAGTTTAATCAATTGCGCAAGGGGTGGTAGCGGAGTGGCGTTGGACCCGGTCGGGAGTTGAAAATATTTCCCTGCCTCGGCCCGAAGTCCCGGATCGCCGGATGCCAGGAGGATATTACCCACGGCAAACCGCGTATCCTCCAGCACCTTTTTTCCCCGGGCCAAGTCAAGTAATTCACGTTCTCCAAGGCGGGTACGTCCGAGACTACGGGCCGCCCCGTTACGAACCGCGCGACTTCGAGAACTGTCGCCGACCAGGGATTTAAGATAAGCACGCACGGATCGATCATCCACGTGGCCCAGGGCCTGCAGAGCGCTTGCCGCCCGCTCCGTATGCTTACCATCGACAACTAGCCGCATTTGCTTAAGCGCGTCGAACTTAACGACCAGGGAGACGGCCT
>JAYGDH010000243.1:0-7213 GCA_046583055.1 Pirellulaceae bacterium
TCCGCGACATCGTCGACCTGATCAACATGCAAATGCTCTCCTTTGATCCGGATACCGATGGCCAGGAAATTCATGCCGGCCCGATCCCAGAAGACTTGCAAGGATTGGCTGAAACCTGGCGCGAAAAAATGCTCGATCAACTCTACGAGTACAACGACGAGTTAATGGAACTAGCCCTGCAGGAAAAAGCACTGCCCCTGGAACTCATACAACAAACCATCCGGGCCGCTACGCTGGCAGGGACAGTTCAACCATTGCTCTGCGGATCAGCATTACACGGTATCGGCATCCAGCCGCTGCTGGATGCCGTGGGACTCTACCTGCCCAGCCCGGCGGATCGCCCCCCCGTGGAAGGAATTAAACCAGCCAAGGGTGACTCCCGAAAAAAATCAGCGGAAGAGGTACAGCACCGGAAGCCGGCCAGCGACGAACCCTTCTGCGGACTGGTCTTTAAGATTCTGCCCGCAAAAACCGGCGACATGGCCTGGGTTCGCGTCTATTCCGGCACCTTGAAAAGCAACAGCCGCGTCTATAACACCGGAAAAGAAAAGAAAGATAACGTCTCGCAACTATGGCAAATCCATGCCACCAAGCGAGAATCCCATGGCCAGGTCGATGCCGTCAACACCGGGGACATCGTGGGTATCATCGGGATGCGAAACGCAACGACCGGAGATACCATCTGCGATGCATCCCATCCCATTCTGCTGGAACAAATTGAGTTTCCCGAAACCGTGATCTCCATGGCCGTGGAACCCGAGAATACCGCCGAACGAGACAAGCTGCAGGACGTGCTCGACATGCTGAAACGACAGGACCCCACCCTGCAGGTCATCCGTGGTGAAACCGGGCAAACCCTGCTCTGCGGCATGGGAGAACTCCACCTGGAAGTGACCAAGAATCGGCTGTTAAGAGATTTCAATCTCAACGTTCGTTTCCATAAGCCCCAGGTCAGCTACCGGGAAACGATCCGGCGTGCCGCCGATGTCACCGGGCAATGCCAGCGACAGGTTGCTGGACAGCAAAAGTCCGCCCGGGTCTCGATCCGTATCGAACCTCTCGAAGACGGCAACCAACCCATCTTGATTCTCAGCCATGCCTCACCTGAAGAACTTCCCGGTGAGTACCTGGCCACGGTACGGGACGAACTGGAAAGTTGCACCCAGGGGGGCGGGCGCATCGCCGGCTTCCCACTGACTCGGCTCAAGATCACCATTCTGGGTGGTCAGTACATCGATGGAGAATCTGATGAAATTGCCTTCCGGATCGCTACCAACGATGCTTTCGAACGAGCGCTCGAAGCAGGCGAACCTGTCCTGCTGGAACCGATCATGAAGTTGATCGTTAGCACTCCAGAAGACTATTTAGGTGATTTCGCAGGGGATTTACAGCAAAGAAGAGCCATTATCGTCAACACGGAGAACCGTGGAAGCCTGACCTATATCGAGGCACATGCACCGCTCAAGGAGCTTTTTGGCTATTCCAGCGCCATGCGCAGCCTGAGCCAGGGTCGCGCCGGATGTTCCCTGGAACCTCTCCATTATGCGCCCGCGCCCACCCAGGATGCGGACCAGTTTCGCTTCTAGTGGACATCCTGCCGAGGTGCCCTCTGGCGCGGACTCCCGGTAGCTCTAAGAATGCTGTTTTTTTCCTGTCTTCAGCCCCTCCTTAGCGGTTGACGAGACTCTTCAGGGGCCCTAGGATAATTGATTCCCCCTCACCCGAATTCGGGTGAGAAGCAGGGGCTTGTAGAAACGTGAGTCGGAACCTTAACAGGCTCGGCTCATCGTGGATTAGAGGTAGCTGTTTTTTTCTGGGATTCGGTATCGTGGCAGGACAACATACAGGCATTCGTATTCGCATGGAAGCTTATGACCATGCTGTCTTGGACCAGGGCGCCCAGGAAATTGTTGACACAGCAAAACGAACCCATTCCGAGGTTCACGGACCGATCCCGCTGCCAACTCGAATCGAACGGTACACCGTTCTTTCCGGACCACACGTCGACAAGAAGGCTCGCCAGCAATTCGAGATTCGCACCCATAAACGGTTGATCGATATCCTCGAGGCAACAGCCAAGACTATTGAAGCATTGAACAAGCTCAGCCTGCCGGCTGGCGTTAATATTAAAATTAAGCAGCGATAACAATTCAGAAAGCTTGGCCAACGGCCATCACGCCAATTATTTCAACTGGCTCAACGAGATACTTTATGACATGGACGCTGGTTGGGTAATCTGAAACAACGGGATCGATCCCGGTTTTCAAGTTCCCATCTGCGACACAACACAAGGCACGGATCATGGCAGCAGGAATACTCGGTCGCAAGGTCGGGATGACGCAAATCTTCGATGAATCAGGGCAAGCCGTTCCAGTAACCGTGATTCAAGCCGGTCCGTGTGACGTGTTGCAAGTCCGTACTGTCGAACGCGATTCGTACGAGGCTGTCCAACTGGGCTACCTGGACAAGACACGCCCAGGCGATGATCGTCCTCGTTCACGTTCCAGCCAGGCACGTCGCAGTGAACGCGGACACGTAACCGCGCGGCTCAATAGCAAGCGAGCGAAACGACAAGCGGAATCGGGCGTTGAAATCCTCCCCAAGGCAGACTGTGAGCCCAAGGTTTTCGTTCGTGAAATCCGGGGACCCGTCGGGGATACCGAAGTGGGTCAACAGGTAACCGTGGCCGCTTTTGCTGAAATCAAAAAGGTAGATGTGACGGGGACCAGTATCGGTCGTGGCTTCAGTGGCGTGATGAAACGACACAATTTTTCAGGCCAACGAGCCTCTCATGGCGTCAAGAAAGTACACCGTCATGCCGGGAGTACGGGCATGAGTGCGACTCCCGGTCGACTCTTTAAAGGGCGAAAGATGGCCGGCCAGTACGGAAACACCCGTGTTACTGCTCGGAACCTCGAAGTAGTGCGCATTGATGAAGAAAACAATCTCCTGTTGGTCCGAGGCTGTGTGCCGGGATCTAACGGAGGATTTTTACTTGTCCGTGAAACCAATAAAGTAGGATGACCCGAATACCGGGGGTTTAAAGGCCAGTGGCAAGCTTACCGATTTACGATTCGAGCGGCACAGAAGTCAGTCAGTACGAGATAAATCTCGATCAACTGTCGCCGCGAATCAATCGCCAGTTACTGCATGACGTAGTTGTCATGTATCAGGCAAATCGCCGGCAGGGATCTGCCAGTACGCGTTCTCGTGGAGCCGTTGCCGGTTCATCGCAAAAGATGTATCGCCAGAAAGGTACCGGGAACGCACGAGCAGGTGCCATTCGTTCTGGAGTGCGCCGCGGTGGTGGACATATTATTGCCAAGAAACCTCGTGACTTCAGCTACCGACTTCCTCGCAAGGCAATCCAGCTCGCTACCCGCATGGCCATTGCTTCCAAGATCCAGGATGACCAAATCACCGTGATCGACGAACTCGCCTTTGATGTACCCAGGACGGCAGCGATGGCTGGAATCCTCAAGGCACTCGGGCTGGCTGGGAAAACCACACTGGTGGCCACCGAGGCACATAATGTCATCGTTTATAAGAGTTCTCGTAATATTACCGGGGTGACCGTGTCGCCGGTCAGTGACCTGAATGCACTAAGCGTGTTAACCCCGCGACACTTACTGATCACCAAGGCCGCACTGGACCGCCTGCAGCAGCAGGTAGCCGGTGCGAAGCAAGAGCAATCATAATCCAAGATACCTGTCCCTTTAAATGGACTGAATTAAATGGCAGCGGAAACTTCACCACAAAAACAGGCTGAAACCAAGAGTGGTGTCCAGTTGGAACCTCATCAGATCATCCTGCGTCCACTGGTGACCGAGAAAGGCATGCATCGAGCGACACGCAATAACCAGTATGCGTTCGAAGTGAATCCGCTGGCAAACAAGATCGATATTCGCAACGCCATCGAACAACTGTTTGAAGACGTCAAGGTGCGGAAAGTAAGGATCCAGAATCGACGTGGTAAACCGCGACGTTACCGTTTTCGTTACGGTTGCACCAAGTCCTGGAAAAAAGCACTTGTAACACTCGACCCCGAATCCAAGGGAATTGATTTCTTCTAAACGATTCGATGGCAGTTTCGCCAGGAATAGATAGTTATGGGAATTCGTAAATACAAACCGACCTCACCCGGCAGGCGTGGTGCTACGGTAAGTGACTTTGCTGACCTGACCCGAGGGATCAAGCCAGAAAAATCCCTGCTGCGCCCGATCAAGAAAACCGGTGGTCGAAATAATCAGGGTAAGATAACCGTACGGCACCGGGGCGGTGGCCATAAGAGGCAGTATCGTGTGATCGACTTCCGTCGCTTCAAGGATGACGTCCCGGCAACCGTGGCTTCCATTCAATACGATCCGAATCGAAGTGCCCGCATTGCATTACTGCATTACGCCGATGGTGAAAAGCGATACATCCTGGCTCCCGATGGTCTCCTGGTTGGAGCCACGATACAGAACGGGCCGGATTCCCCGCCAGAAGTCGGGAACTGCCTGCCCCTGGCCAACATGCCGCTGGGAGCGTCAATTCACAACATCGAGATGCTCCCGGGTCGAGGAGGCGTTCTCTGCCGCAGTGCAGGGACTGGAGCCACCCTGGTAGCACGCGAATCCGAGTGGGCCCAGATCAATCTGCCCAGCGGTGAAATTCGACGATTGCCCTCGCGCTGTCGAGCAACCATTGGAAAGGTAGGTAACTCCGACCACATGGCCATTCGACTTGGCAAGGCAGGTCGCAAGCGGTGGTTGGGACGGCGGCCACATGTTCGCGGAACTGCCATGAACCCCGTCGACCATCCGCATGGTGGTGGTGAGGGACGCACCAAGGGTGGTCGTCACCCGGTCAGTCCCACGGGCGTTCCGGCCAAGGGTGGAGGGACACGCCAACGACGCAAACCATCCAATGCAGCTATCGTCCGGCGTCGACGCTCGAGACGATACGGCCAACTGCGGCTGAAGTAAGTATACAAAACCACGACAACACATTATTTCATTTAAAGGGATCCTATGAGCCGCTCCTTGAAAAAAGGACCGTACGTCGACTTCAAGTTGTACCGCAAGGTGCAACGGCAGTTGGATGCCGGCACTAAGAACCCCATCGTTACCTGGGCAAGGGCCTGTACCATCGTCCCGGAATTCGTGGGTTTTACTTTCAATGTACATAACGGCAGGCAACACCTGAAAGTCTTCGTGACCGAGGACATGGTGGGGCACAAGCTCGGTGAGTTTGCTCCCACGCGAACCTTTCGAGGGCACGGCGGCAAGGGAAACAGGTAACCAGGAAGAACCCAGATCATGGCCTATCAAGCTTCACATCGCTACGCTCGCATCAGCGCACGAAAAGTTCGTCCACTGGCCGACATGGTACGTGGAAAATTTGCCGACGAAGCGCTTGATATCCTGCGATATCAACCGCAGCGGGGCGCCCGTATGCTGGAAAAAGTGATTCGCAGCGCCCTCGGCAATGCCCAGGATCCAGATCAGAATCGTGGCCAGTCCGTCCGAACAGAAAACCTCGTCATCAGCGAAGCACGCGTGGACAACGGGCCTTTTTTCAAACGCATGCGGCCCCGAGCCCGTGGCATGTCTTACATGATTAAGAAACGTAGTTCGCATATTCATATTACATTAGACACCGATTAAACCCTGCAACCCGACGGACTGACATTACAGCGGCGCAACGCCGCCAATCATTGAAATTTACAGGATCGAACGATGGGCCAAAAAGTACATCCAATTGGTTTCCGCACCGGTATTACCCTCGGCTGGAAAAGCCGTTGGTTTGCCTCCAAGCAGGAATTTGCGGGCCTGCTGCTTGAGGACAAGCAGGTAAGGGACTTCATCAAGAATAATCCCAAGAGTCGTGCCGCGGGAATTGATCGCATTGAGATCGAACGCACCAGCGTCGAGGTCAAGGTGATTCTTCATGTGGCTCGACCGGGCTTGATTATTGGCAAGAAAGGCCAGGATGTCGAAACCCTGCAGGACGAACTGCAGAACCTGATCGGACGCCGGGTTAATCTGAAAATCGAGGAGATCGGGAATCCCGAGATTCATGCACAATTGGTCGCGGAAGATATCGCTCAACAACTTTCAAAACGGGCGAGTTTTCGCAGGGCCATGAAGAGAACCATGGAACAGACCATGGAAGCTGGAGCCAAGGGCATCAAGGTGCAACTGGCAGGACGACTCGGCGGGGCAGAAATGGCTCGCCGTGAGAAACAAATTTCCGGATCTATTCCGCTAAGTACCCTGCAGGCAAAAATCGATTACGGTTTTACCGAGGCGAAAACCGCCCAGGGACATATCGGAGTGCAGGTCTGGATTAACCAAGGACTATTTACAGGAGACGAATCTGATGGCGCTGATGCCGAAGCGGGTGAAGCACCGAAAAAGCCAAAGAGGTCGTATAAAAGGTAATGCGACCCGTGGTAACAAAGTCGTCTTCGGCGACTTTGGGTTGCAGGCCCTGCAAGGTGGCTGGATTAAAGCCCAGACGATCGAAGCTGGCCGTATCGCCGCACAACAATACGTGCGGGGTGAAGGTCGCCTGTACGTCCGGATTTTTCCCCACAAGTCAATCACCTCCACTCCCCTGGAAACACGCATGGGAAAGGGAAAGGGTGAACCTGAACACTGGGTCGCATCGGTGCGTCCCGGAACTATACTTTTTGAACTCGGTGGAGCTACTGAAGAACAGGCTAGGGTCTGTTTTGCACGCTTGGCTCATAAAATGCCGATTCGGGTTCGCCTGGTCAGCCGACGACCTATTTAATTTTGCTCCGAACGGTAAGGGTGTCATGAAAAGCGAACAGTTACGGGAAATGAGCTCCGAGCAGCTCCAGCTGACCTTGAATGAAACGACGGAGCGATTGTTCCGTTTAAGAATTCAAGCGCAGACGGAACGGCTCGATGCACCAAGTGAACTGCGGAAGCAGCGACGACTGGTTGCCCGGATCAAGACCATCCAGACTGAACGCGAGAAACAAACAGCCGCAACCGCGGAATAATAACAACCGCCAGGATCACGACGATCCCTGGTGCCGGGCAGGCACGAGTCGCCCAACCGGAAAAGTTACTTTAGCCAACACTTTACTGAAAAACGCTAATCATGCCTAAGAAAGTTTCCATCGGGGTTGTCACCAGTGACAAGAACAGCAAGACACGACGGGTCGAGATCCCTCGACTGGTACAGCACCCCCGCTACG
>JAYGDH010000325.1:0-7467 GCA_046583055.1 Pirellulaceae bacterium
TACTCTTGCCACAGCCGTTGGGTCCCACGATGGCGATCGTCTCACCAGCGTTGATGTGAAGGCTAAAGTTCTTGATGACCGGTTGGTCGGCAGTATAGTGAAAGTCGACATTGTGAAAGATCAGTTCATGTTCGGTAGCGATCAAGGGTTGCGGGTCGTCAACTTCACGAATGGCTGGTTCTCGATCAAGTAATTCATAGATGCGGTCTGCTGCAGCGGTACTGGCTTGCAGCGACGCGAAAACATCGGCCAATTTGCGCAGGGGATCACTGGATCCTATCAACAAAGCAAAAAAAGTGATCAAGGCACCGAATCCGAGCGGTCGTGCTGACATGCGGAGGCCAAGCAGGTGTGTCTGTTGATTGAGCACGAGGTAGCCACCGGCAAGCATTGCCAGGCAGATAATCGAGATCCCCATTAATTCAGTCGTGGGTCGAATCAACGAGTTGTATTTGACGATACGCATGGATCGCCGGTAATAATTCCTGGCAGTTTCATCGAAACGTTGCTGTTCAGCTTGCTCCGTTGTAAATGCTTTGACCACCTGGATTCCGGAAAAAGTTTCACTCAGAACTCCATATAAATGTGTCATCTCTTCCAACGCTCGGCGACTGGCGCGCTTGATGGAAGAAGCCAGGCGACTGACCAGGTAAATGGCCAGCGGAGCAATAACCATCGATAGCAGCAGCAGCCGCCAGCAAATCATGCAAGCTCCCACCAGGCAGATGGCCATCTTGAGCGGTTCCCGAACGGTTTTTCCCAGTAACGTAGAGATCCCGCGGGTCAGGGCCCCCATGTCGTTGGTGAATCGAGCCATGAGGCCCGCAGTATGGTCATCTCCGAAGGCAGCCAGATCCATGCGTAGCGTGTTGCGATAAAACTGCCGACGCAGGTCAAAGGTGGCCCGTTGCGACAGCCGTTCAATCAAGATCATGTTTCCAACCAGGAACAAGTCCTTGATGAGTGTTCCTGTGATCAGGAGTACGACCACGATAACCAGCGTTAAAAACGGGGTTCCAGGCAGATATCGTTGTGCATACGGTTGCATCCACAACGCCCAGCTGAGAGCCTTTTCTTCAGAGACCAATTTTGCTTGCGTTAACGACAGTTGATGCTGTTGTTTCTTACGTTCAGCAGCTGTCGTGGTACCAGCACCCTTGAGTAAATCCTGCTGCTGCGAGATTTCTTGCCGACTAATGCGGGTCGCAGCCTGAAGTTTCTGAACTTCTTCGTCGGCCCACTGAGGCACCGATTTGTCCTGGAAGACTACCTCGATGATTGGATAAACCGTGCCAATATTAGCACTCCATAACAAGGCGATTCCCAGGCTGCACAGAAAGGCGCCGACCACGGTCCAGCGATAGCGCAAGGCAAGACGAACAGCACGCCAGAAGTTTTTCATGGTGAATCCATTCAACCCGCAACAGAATACCCGCTCCAGTGGGTAGCTCCCTCCATGGGACGAAGCCAATTTTTACCAGATGCCTTGCCATGGGCCAAGATCGTGTCCTTGGCAACCATCCCTATAGTGTTGGCAGGCAGGGTGGCCACCCGACGGTTTGCTAGCACAACCTGCCGATTTGCCGGGCTAGCCACAGAATGGACTGCCGTAGGTGAATTTAGGCTTGCTTTACCGGTTTTACCGGTTGTTCGTGAACTAACTAAGGTAACGATTTGTTCAATTCTGAGTTCTGTAACGCCGATGATCGTAGCAGAACCGTTTCTGTCAGCTCTCAGGATTTTTGAGCAGGCAGCCTTCTTGGACCGGATCGATCAAGGAAAGTTACCGATCATGAAATCTGTCTGTTTCTCATTGCTGGCGATAGGATTGCTGTGTAGCAGCGGTTGTTATCGGAATTTGACATGTAAGTCGTGCCAACAATCTTCCACGGCGGGCGTGGTGCAACCGAATGCTGCGGGTAACGTGGCCCCGGCTTCGTTCGGTATTGCGGACGGTATTGGAAACGGTATTGTCGGCCAAGGAGCACGTGGTAATGGTGGTATGATTCCGCAGTTGCCGCCAGGTTACACGCAGGCCATGCAGGGTCCTGCCGGTCCTCCGACAGCAGCCTATGCCTATCCCTATTACACCAATCGTGGACCACGAGATTTCCTGATGCGAAATCCGCCAACTATTGGCCGCTAGTGTGGCGGCAGCGGCTTCAGGGGAGCCCGGCGGTTAACCGCCGTGGTGGTCTCAGCCTTCGTATTGACCCACGATCAGGGTTACGTTCTGGCCGCCGAAGCCAAAGCTGTTATTGAGTGCCAGTTTACAGGGAGCGGGACGCGATTCGTTGGCGATGCAGTCCAGGTCGCACTCGGGATCCGGGTTCTCGTAGTTGATGGTAGGTGGCAGCACATTGTCCCGGATGGCCATCATGCAGACGATCAGTTCGGTGGCCCCGGCTGCGGCGATGAGGTGTCCCATCATGCTCTTGGTACTGGAAACTGGTGGTACCTGGTCGGCACCGAATACTTCCTTGCAGGCCAGGGTTTCCACGCGGTCGTTGACGGTCGTGCTGGTGCCATGGGCATTGACGTAATCGATGTCGGAAGGATTCAGCTGGGCGTTCTCCAGCGATTTTCGCATGCAGGCGATAGCTCCTCTCCCTTCCGGGTGAATATCAGTGATTCGGTAGGCATCAGCTGTTGATCCATAGCCCAGGATCTCACCGTGAATTTCTGCTCCTCGCTGACGCGCGTGCTCGAGTTCTTCCAGGACCACCATGGCAGCCCCTTCACCGAGGACAAAGCCATTGCGTAGCCGATCGAAAGGTCGCGATGCCTTGGTTGGTTCTTCGTTGCTGGTTGACAGGGCCGTCAGCAGGTTGAAGCCCGTAACACCAAACGGGTGGATCATGCTGTGAGTGCCACCAGAGATCATGACGTCAGCGTCTCCACGACGAATAATTTCCGTGGCTTCTCCGACCGCCTGGCTGCTGGCTGCGCAGGCAGTCAGGCAGTTGGAATTGGGGCCCTGGGCATTAAACAGGCTGGCCACGTGTCCGGCTGGCATGTTGGGTTCCTGTTCCAGTTCCTTGGTGGGATCAAGGATCTCCAGTCCCTTCTTGGTGAAGCGAGACAGGTTGAGTTCATCCCCGTCCAGGGCGGAAGTTATCATCTGGGTGAACGCATGGAAGTCTTGGTTGCCTTCACCGCTGCCCAGGTAGACTCCCAGTCGCGTGGGGTCGATGGCATGGTCAGTCATTCCGGAGGCGTCCACGGCAATCTTGGCTGCGCCCACGGCAAAACGGGTGTGTCGACCCTGTTTAGACCAGCGTTCAGGGTCTTCGCCCACCTGGGAGAGATCCCAATCCCGGACTTCCGCTGAAATCTTGGTCGGAAAGCTGCTGGCATCAAAAATGGATGTATATCCGACGCCAGATTGCCCCTCTTTTAACTTGTCCCAGAGGATGTTCACGTCCTGGCTGAGCGGATTGATGGTACCAATGCCCGTGATGACGACTCGTCGTCTCATACTTTCCATGCCTTATGCAAAATGATGCCTCTGCATTATCCGTTCATTTGGCGTTCAGCCAACTCTTCAGCTTCCAACAGGTGAGGCGGAATGTCTAGGGGGCTGCCATCCGGTTTGCGACCGACTTCGTACATGCGGAGAATTCGCAACATGCTGAGAAATTCTTCGGGAATAAACTGATCGACTCCAACAAAGCGTTCATCGAGGTTCGCAAAAACCAGTTCTACGTTAGCGAGCAAGCGTTCTCCGATATGGCAGGTACCGGTTATGATACCCCCGGTGGGTCGAATATCTTCTACCTGGGTTTTCAACACGAAGGTATCGCCAGGACGGGCGATATCGTGAAACTCGGCCCGGGCAACCTTGGCCAGCACGACGCGTTCCTGGAAGCCGCTGGACTCTCCCACCAGCAAACCGCCGGATTGGGCGAATCCTTCGATGATCAACGCACCCGACATGTAAGGAAAGCCGGGGATATGATCATGCAGGTACCCCTCGGAAAGGCTGACCGTCTTGATGGCAACGGAACGGGTTCCGCTGATGAATTCAGTGAATTGATCGATCCAAAACCATCGCATGAGCACTAATCACCGGAGAGCGTCGTGGGCCTGTCATTTCACTGAAACGACACACCAGGGATTCGACAGGAGATACGTGGAACAGGTTTCACGTAGATTGTACAGTAATAACACTCCTGGGTTATTCGGTGGTGCCTACCTTGATTTCCAGGTAACGGCATAAATCACTGACCGTCAATAGGTTGCCAAAATCCTGCACAGCCGGGTTGGTTTCAAACTTGGTCAGGTCAGCAAAAGGCATTCTTTTCTTGAGTTGTTCCAGCCCGTTGGCGGTGACGATTCCATCTTCAACGTATTCCGCGTTGGTCAGGATGTCTTCCGGAAACAATTCCGAACGGGGGATTTCGATGTCAAATGCTTTTTCTAGCCGAAACACGATGTCGAGAAAATCAATCGACTCCGCGCCAAGGTCACCCACCATCGTGGCCTCGGGTGTTACCTCGTCGTCGTCAACTGCCAGGGCATCAACGAGTGCCGCTTTAACTTTCTGGACTACTTCTTCTTTGGTGGGCGCCATTTCACTTGATCTCCACTGTCAAAAATAACGATGTCCGGTAATCTTTGATGTTACCGGGAATTTCTAGCTTACTTCGAATCATTCCGTAGGTGTTAAAAAATGAAAAGATTCGATTTCTGTTACTACACAGTCTACCTTTTAGTCGTAGTTTGAATCCAGATCGGGTTTTCCGGATTCGGGACCTTATTCGACTGAATTTACTGGTGGCAGGGCGGTTGGATCCAGCAGCGATTCGAACTGTTCTCGAGCTCGCCGGCGAACGATCGCATCGCTTTCACCGTGTTCCGGAAAACGATCGGCCAGGTTGAAGCGTTCCAGGGTTAACTTGGCACTGACCGCATTTTGTCCATCCAATTTCCCGTTTGCCTTCAGGGTCGTGGTTTGTTCGTCCTCCTTGAGGATTTCAGCTATCACAGTCAATTTTTGACCAGGCGACATGAAATCCGCATATTTGACATTCCGGGCCTGCTTCAAATGCACCACGGAATGGGAAAAATTCTCACTTTTACGCACCAACCAAATACTGGCCTGCAGCATTGCTTGGAGCATCAAAACACCTGGCATCACAGGAAATCTTGGAAAATGATCCTGCAGGTAGCTTTCGGAACCCGTAAGCGTCAATTCTGCCTGAATTTGCGCCCCTTCTTGTATCTCGACGATTCGATCGAGTAAAGAGAATTCCATGCACAAACCCGTGAAAAACGAAAAGCACTAAACAACTTATCTTGCTCAGGCAGGAGGTCTACAAACGCTCCGGGCAAGGACTTAGTATAATGCGGCAATAGGTTCTCCACAACCGAGATGGTGTAGCTCTGGTTTCAATTCCTCGTATGAAGTTATCCGGATTATCAAGATGCTCAAGGGAATTGCTGTTTCACCGGGGGTCATGGTTGGCCAGGCTTATTGCATCCATGAAATCTTCGTCAATCCGGAAACAAAACTGCTAGAGGACGGAGAAATCTCTCAGCAACTGGCCTCCTTCGAGGCTGCCCGGGATCAAACAGCTGACGATTTAAGGGCTCTCAGGCTGAAAGTCGAGAAACAGGTTGGGCATCGTGAAGCGGCTATTTTTTCGGTCCAGGAGTCGATTCTTCAGGACCAGGCTTTTGGGGAAAAAGTTCGTCACGGAGTCCGGGAAGATCGGTTAACCGCCCAGGGAGCGTTGCACCAGTTGATGCAGGAGTACACGACACTCTTTGCTCAAACCCAGGACAGTTATCTGAAGGAACGCGTGAACGATGTCCGCGATGTGGTGATTCGTATTAGTTCTCATTTAAGTGACGTGTTGAAATCAGATTCCCCGGCGCTTGAGGGACCGCTGGTACTGGTAGCAGATGAACTGTTGCCCTCCCATGCGGTTGCCCTGGAAGATGCCGATGTTCGTGCTATCGTGACCCAGGCCGGTAGCCAGACCAGTCATGCCGCGATCCTGGCACGCAGTCGTGGTATTCCAGCGGTTTGTGGTGTCTCGCGAATCCTGACCCAGGTAAACACGGGCGATACCATCATCGTTGACGGCCGCGAAGGTCACGTGCTGGTGAAACCGGATGCGGAAACACGCAGTGCCTATGCCAAGCTGGAACGTGAGTTCATCGATCTAAAGGATCGACTGGCGACCAATCGTGATCAGCAAGCGGTCTCGGCCGATGGGATCGAACTGGAATTATTGGCTAATATCAACGGCCAGGAGGATGCCCGGATTGCAGGAGCAATGGGGGCCAGTGGTATCGGTCTGCTTCGTACCGAATACCTCTACCTGGCACACCCGGACGTACCTGATGAAGAGGAGCAATTAGAGTATTACCAGCGAGTTATCGCCGAAAGTCCAGGTGACAAGATCACGATTCGTACACTCGATATCGGTGGTGACAAAACGGTTCCCTACCTGGGACATACCCACCAGGAAGCCAATCCTTTCCTGGGCTGGCGGAGTATTCGACTTTCCTTTGAACACCCGGAATTCTTTGCCAGTCAGCTGCGCGCCGTTTTTCGAGCCAGCAGGCTGGCAGAGGAATTAGGTAAGGAACTACGGTTGATGTTTCCCATGATCACGACACTCGAGGAAATGCATCGAGTGCGAGGTATGGTACGACGCGCCCGGCAGGAACTGGTGGATGCCGATGAGAAAGTAGGAAAGGTGTTGATTGGTATGATGCTGGAAGTGCCGGCAGCAGCCGTCTCGATCGATTCGATCTTGCATGCCGTCGATTTCGTATCGATTGGATCCAATGATCTGATCCAGTACCTGATGGCGGCAGACCGTGATAATCCCAAGGTGAGTCACCTCTGCCAACCGTTGGCTCCACCCGTGCTGCGGTTGCTGGATAACGTGATTCGCGTCTGTCGTGATCACAATATGCCGGTCACTCTCTGTGGTGAAATGGCTGGACAACCACGTGCCTTCGTGTTGCTCTTTGCCATGGGCCTGCGCAGCTTCAGCATGAGTCCGGCGTTTATCCCCTCGATCAAGGAACTGGCCGGCCGTATTACCGTCGCCCAGGCAGAATCGATCCTCGAGCACGCGATGAAACTGCGCACAACGACGAATGTCAAGCGTTTCATGGCGGCCAAGCTGCGACAGATCGCTCCATCGCTGGCCCTGATGGATACCAAGTAACCACGTCGGTTACTTGACAGCATCAATTGCTTCCTGGATGCGACTCTTGGGGTTCATGCCAACGAGTGTTTCTACCGGTTCGCCGTCCTTGAAGACCATCAGCGTCGGGATGCTGGAAATACCCAGTTGCCCGGCAATTCCCTGGCTGTCATCGATGTTGACCTTGCCAATCTTGATCACCCCGGCATTTTCTTCAGCCAATTCGTCGATCAGGGGTGAAAGTTGTCGACAGGGACTACACCAGGGTGCCCAGAACTCGACCAGGACCGGTGTCGTG
>JAYGDH010000451.1:0-25515 GCA_046583055.1 Pirellulaceae bacterium
CAGGTCCGGAGGACCAACCGGGGTTTCCGTGGGCATGGCACCGGTCTTGTCCGAGGCACCCACCAGGTTTCCTCCCTGCACACCTCCCCCGGCCAGCACGACCGAACCGGTACCGCCCGGACACAACTGGCGCAACTACAGTTAACCCTGACCGCCCAACTGAAGGATCGTACCGGGCAATTATCAGCCTCGGACCAGCTGCAATTTACCCGGTTGCGAGGCCTGGCATTAGCGGATGCTGGTCGATTCGCAGAAGCCCAGCAGCTGTTTCGCCAGTTGGTCATGGATCATCCACGCTCGGGAAGTATCCAGGAAACCTATGCGGAATTACTGTCAGCCAGCACGGATCCGCAGCATTGGCAACAGGCGTTACAGCAGTGGCGCCGCGTGGGTCAGTTCAGTCCGCCCAAGTCAGCTCGCTGGTACCGGTCCAAGTACCAGGTGGCAGAGACATACCTGCGGCTGGGCAAGCCGCAAGAGGCCGCTGCCCGCATTCGCTACCTGCAGGCCACCAGTGGGTTGGAAGCATCGGGCATCCAGGCCCGCTTCGAGGCGTTGCTGAAACGTTGCCAACCCTAGCAGCCTGCTTGCTGGTCCACAGCTAACTTCTCTCGTTACCAGGGAGCTCGCAGGTAGTACGCACCAAACTGGGTGGTATGGCTGGGCCACTGAGGCGTGTTGCGGAAATGCGTGTTCATTCTGCGGATCGAACCCGGGTAACCACGTTGGTACTGGTGGTAAATCGGATTGACTTCCGATTGGGAAACACCCCAACCCATCTGACGCTGGGTTTGCACCGTTGGTGGTACGATCAGTGCCACGGGTTGCCCATAGGCAGTGTGCACGTAGTTATCGTGCCAGGACATGGTGGCTGCAAAACGCTGGCCCCAGAGGTTCATGAGCCGTCCACCCGCCTGGGCTTCCGTACCCAACGTGCAGAACACCAGGATCAACAAGAGACTGAAGGAGAGCATTTTCTTGCTCATGCGAGGATATCCTTTCTAGGTGACTCGCTGCTCGCGATTCACGTGGCAGGCAGATAAAATAAAACCGGGTTCAAGACGAGTACATCGCTACTCGTGGATACGAGGTCAGGGTAGCAGGCGATCCAGGATCGGGGTACGCATAAAGCGGACGCTCGTTCGTGTCAGGCCGGTACCACAATTATAGTAGCGATAGTACCTGCGTTGATGGGGGTACAGGTATTCGTGGGGCAGCAGGGGTTGATAGGTGAAGTAAGTGTGTCCTACCAGCGGCGGTACCGGTCGCGGTGCCAGGTACATGGCAGCCGGTACACCACCGGGTCCACCGGGAACGTAGTAATTGTAGAACAGGTCCGGTTGTCCGAACGAGTGTGGAACAGGCTGGATTGGCGAGACAGCTTGCGGTTCAGTTGCTGTGTCCTGGGCCTGGATGTTGGCCGTGGTGAACCAACCGATCATGATGAGTAGGGGCATTGTCAATACGAGAACGCGAAGTGATGGACGAATCATGGCAGTGACTCCTAAGTCAGTCGATGCAATGGAGGATGGGTAGTTTCAGGATAACGAGTTCAGGGTAACCAGGTAGTTGGCCCACCGCCCAGGGCAATGGCACCGGATTTCAGTATCATGTAAGAGGAGCATCTGCTGACCATCTGGGCGCAGAAGCCACCTACTAGAATCGTCGGTCGTGCCCGGGCAGGTGGGTAAATCTTTATTTGCCGGTTCCTCCATTTGTTCTTATTAGTCTGGCATCAGGCTGAAGATGGGTGTGAAGACGGCCGTTGAATCGGTATAATCCGCAAAGTTTTACGGGCCGCGACAGCAGGGTGCTGCGGCCATGGCAGCGCGGTGACGGAGTACTGCAGAATTGGCAAAAACGAAGTCTAAAAAGAAAACGAATGGTGTTGTTCCCAAGGCCAAGACCAATGGACGCGCTCGCAAGCGACGCACTGCCACTGCGCAATCCATGGCAGCTAACCAGCAGTCGATTTCAGTCAGCGAGTTTTTTGCCAAGAATCGGCACCTGCTGGGATTCGATAATCCTCGCAAGGCATTGTTAACAACCGTCAAGGAAGCGGTCGACAATTCGCTGGATGCCTGTGAAGAAGCAGGGATTTGTCCAGAGATCTGGGTGCGGATTGATCAACTCAAGCAAAACCGGTTCCTGGTTGCGATCCAGGACAATGGTCCAGGGATTCTCAAGAAACAAATTCCCCTGATCTTCGGCAAGTTGCTGTATGGATCCAAGTTCCATCGTTTACGGATGAGCCGCGGGCAACAGGGGATTGGTATCAGTGCGGCCGGCATGTACGGCATGTTGACGACCGGCAAGCCGGTGCGGATTCTTTCCAAGTTATCCGTGCGTAAGCCGTATCACTACTACGAGATCCAGATCGACACCAAGAAGAATAATCCCGAGATCCTCAACGGCAAGGGTGACGGTGTTGATATCGCGGCCCGCACGGCGGCAGCCTACATGGAGAAACATGAGATCCAGTGGGAGTCACTGTACGATGCGGAAGACGGAGAAAAAGCGGCCCAGGTGAAAAGCGGTACCCGCGTTACGATTGAATTGGAAGGACGCCATCACCGGGGCCGGGGAAGTGTTGATGACTACCTTGAGCAGACCGCGATTGCCAATCCCCATGTGACCCTGCACTACCATGATGCAGATGGAAATGCCAAGACCTATCGTCGGTCGACTGACCAGTTGCCGCCGGAGCCCAAGGAGATTAAGCCCCATCCGTACGGGGTGGAACTGGGCCGATTGATCACGATGCTCAAGGAAATGAGAACGGGTACGATTTCCCAGTTCCTGACCCAGTCATTTTCTCGCGTCAGCTCATCGGTGGCCCGCCGGATCTGTGAAGCGGCCAGCGTGAGTACGCGAACCTCGGCAAAGCGGATTGGGCGCAACCAGATCGAATCGCTCTATGATGCTATCCAGAAAACCAAGATTCGTGCTCCCGCAACGGATTGTATTTCCGCAATCGGTGAAGAATTGCTGCTCAAGGGACTATACCAGGTAGTGCCAGGCGAGTTTTTCGTGGCCGCCACGAGACCCCCATCCGTGTACCGGGGGAATCCTTTCCAGATCGAGGTCGGATTGTCCTATGGAGCCGGAACCACGGCACAGAAAGTATCGCTGGAGTTGCTGGACCAGCTGCTGAACGAAAGCGATGCCCGGACCCTGCGACAGTTCCTGATTACCACCTTTGATGGGTTGGGAAGTGATGCAGCTGATCGGATCTTGAAAGCGACGGAATTTGGCACACGGAAATCGCCCTCGCGGATGGTGAAAGTAGAACGAGAAAAGCTGCATTCCGCTATGAAAAATGTCAACGTGTCCGAGGGACAGTCGATGCAGGTGCTGCGATATGCAAATCGCGTACCCCTGCAATTCAAGCAGCGAGATTGTGCCATTACCCAGTCGGTCATGGGCACCAACTGGCGGCCCTACGGGTTGAGCCAGTCACGTGGTTCATTACCCAGCGGTCCGGTGACGGTGATGGTCCACATGGCCAGCGTCTGGGTTCCCTTTACCAGTGAATCGAAAGAAGCGATTGCATCGTATCCGGAAATCGAGAAAGAACTGCGACTGGCACTGCAAGCCGTGGGCCGCAAGCTGGGTATGTACCTGCGACGCCGGAAACGGGTCAAGCAGGAGGGAGATCGTCGCAACGTCTTTCTCCGTTACCTGGGTGAAGTCGCCACGGCAGTCAGTAAACTCAACGGCACGGATCGCGACAAGCTGTACCAGCAACTGCTGCGGGTGGCCAAGCGGAAAACGGCCGAGGCGGATGCCCAGTACGATCGCCACGGCAAGAAGGTGGAACCGACCGAAAGGGAATACGGTAATAACGTATTGATCGTGGAGCAGGATCCGGAAGAATTGTTAAGCCAGCATTTGAATACCGATGATCCACAGCAAGAGCTGTTCTGATCCGGGAATCTATTGGTAGTTCACTTTAAGTTGAAACCAGGAAAATACCCATGGCCAAGCGCGTAAGTAAGAAAAAAAAGGTGGTCCGTAAGGCGGCCGGGAAACCGAAGTTGACGACGAAAGATCGTCGCACGCTGAAATCCCTGCGGACAGTCGCTGATCAGGTGGTGAAGGTGGCCCAGCGCAACCGGGCTCCGCACCTGGATATTCCGTCCCGGTCCCTCTCGAACGTCCGTTACAACAAGCGAAAACGATTTATCGAGATGGGCAGTTCCAGGAATCGGCGGGAGTTGTTCAACCTGTCGCAGGCCAAGAGCTACATGCAGACAATGCTCGTTAGCAGTGGCTGTAAACAGCTGATCGAACAGGGCAAGACAACCAGCATTCGAGGAATGTATTACCTGCTGAAACATACGATCGAGGGTACCAAGGAAGAGACCTTTGATGACCAGGCCGATTGTGATCCCGTCATCGAGGATGTCGAGGTGACCATGAACGCCCTCCGTGAGGAACTGCATGTGTATGCGTCCAACCGCGGATCCCTGGTCGGTAACATCCAGCTTACCGACAGTGGTGACAGTATCGATTGTGCCCGTATGGGATCAGGTGGATATGCCATTCCATCCATTTGTGAACCGGAAGTGCTGCAGTTCAACAAGTGCCAGGCGGATTTCGTGCTGCATGTCGAAAAAGATACTGTCTGGAGGCGGTTTAACGAGGACAAGTTCTGGAAAACGCACAACTGTATTCTCACGCATGGCAATGGCCAACCACCTCGTGGGGTCCGACGACTCCTGCACAGGATGCAGAATGAATTGAAGCTGCCCGTCTATTGCCTGCTCGATAATGATCCCTGGGGATATTACATCTACAGCGTCATCAAGCAGGGTTCGATTAACCTGGCCTATGAATCGAGCCGGATGGCGATCCCCAATGCCAAGTTCCTGGGGATGCGCAGCAAGGATTATACACGCTGTGGTCTCTCACCGAGTGTGACCATCAACCTTAGTGACAACGACATCAAGCGAGCCAAGCAAATCGCCAAGTATCCATGGTTTGAAAAGAAAAAAGCCTGGCAAAAAGAAATTAACCTGATGCTTGAAAATGGCTTTAAGCTGGAAGTCGAAGCGCTGATCAGCAAGGATATCAGCTACGTGACCGAAGAATACGTCCCGGCCCGCCTGGCAGACCAGGATTTTCTCGATTGATCGCAGGTCATGTGCCTCGCGGCCAGCAAGAGGGACCCATGTCCAGCGAACTTTCAGCCATGAGCGCCCGGGATTATGACCAGGTGTGGGCATTGTGGAGTCGTTGTGAGGGATTGAGCCAAGGTGATTCACGCTCCCAGGTAGAACACCTTCTCCAGTGTCATCCCGGGTTGAGTTTCGTGGCACGCAGGCAGCAAGAAGTCGTGGCAACAATCCTCGCTGGACACGATGGACGCCGGGGATACCTCTATCACCTGGCCGTCGATCCGACCTGCCGCAAGCAGGGCTTGGCACGACAATTGGTTGACCGTTGCCTGGAGCAACTGGCCACCGTGGGAATCCCCCGTTGCAGTGTCTTCGTTTACCAGGAGAATGAAGAAGCGAGCCAGTTCTGGAATGCCCTCGGCTGGCGCCAGCGAGCGGAACTCAAGGTGTTTGCCGTGGACCTGTAACCTGTCGTGGGAAATCAAGAAAAGATGAACGAACAATTGCCACAGCAACCGCCCGCATGTCCTGTCGTCCTGACGATCCCGGTGCAGTGGGGAGACCAGGATGCGTTTGGGCATGTTAACAATACCCACTCCATTCGCTGGTTTGAAAGTGCCCGGATGGAATACTTTGACCTGGATCCCATCGTCCAGTTACTGCAGGGGACCCGTATCGGACCGATCCTCGTCTCGATCCACTGCGACTATCGCCAGCAACTGTCACATCCAGATACGATCCAGGTGACGGCCAGCACCAGCAAGATCGGCCGGACCAGCCTGGTGCTCGAACACCAGGTCTTCAGCCATCAGCAGCAGGTGTTGATCAGCGAAGGATATTCAACGATTGTCCTGTTCGATTACGCAAGAAATAAACCGGTACCCGTCTCGGAGGAACTGCGACAGGCAATCGAATCCCTGGAAGGACGATCGCTGGATCCCCCTACCTAGAACCGTTACTGCACTCGCCAGTGGAAATTACGAGCGGCCCTGACATGATTGAAACACTCGACGGGAATCTCTACGATTACCCATCCTATTATGACCTGGTCTACGGCTCAGACTGGAAAGCCGAGTTTCATTTTCTCACAGGTTGTTTCCAGCAGTTCGCACGAATCCCCGTGAAACATGTTTTTGAACCGGCCTGCGGAACCGGCCGACTCCTCTATCGATTGGCTGCCAGTGGATTGCAGGTGTCCGGGCTGGACCTCAATCCGCGTGCCGTCGATTACTGCAACCAACGACTGGAACGAAAGGGTTTCCAGGATCGTGTCAGCTGCGAAGACATGACTGATTTTCAGTTGAAATCACCGGTTGATGCTGGTTTCAACATGATCAATAGTTTTCGCCACCTGGTTACCCACGAACAGGCCGTCGCGCATCTACGCTGCATGGCCCAGGCAATTCAACCAGGGGGAATCTACGTGCTGGGAATCCACCTGACTCCTGCGGAGGGAGAACCCACGGATTTTGAAGCGTGGTCGGCTCAGCAAGGGCACCTGTGCGTTACCACGGAACTCGCCTGTACGGACCGTGATCCAGCCAACCGACTCGAACGCTTCAGCATGACCTATGACATCTATACGTCGACGCGGCGACAACAACTCAAGGATTCGATCCTTTTTCGGACCTATACCGCCCGCCAGTTTGTCGAGTTGGTCGCGGAAGTACCCGGGTGGGAAATTATCGCCACCTACGACTTCCACTATCAACTGCAGCAACCGATCGAGGTCGGACCCACCACCGAAGATGTCGTTTACGTGTTGCACAATCAAACATGACAACTGCGTTGAATCACCACAACTGAGCGGAATGTCAAACTTTAACGATTGCCAGTTTCTTCAGTGCTAGCAGCCGTGGATATCGGGTTCTGTAATCTGGATGGGTTGCTGCCTTGATTTTTTCCTGTACCTGGAAGATTGGCATGTGGTTTGCATCTTTTGGATGGGTACGTGGCGGGGAAATGCCAGGTGGAAAAGTGATTAACAAGGAGGGACGCAGTGATGAAGGTAGGAAAATGGATACATCGAATGGGAGCCGTGGGGGTGGAGATGTTGGCCGTGCTGGTGCTGGGCTGGTGCCTGTCCGTTGCGCATCCTGGTGGGGATGTGGATCGACCTCAGGGAGCGGACGCACCCCTGGACGTTGCTGTAAAACCGCCATCAACGGAGATCGAAGAAGCTTACGTTTCAGATCAATTGCAGCGAGCTGGTAATGGTTTGCTGGATAAAGTCGTGGATCACCTGGCGAGCCTTTTCGAAGTGAGCGAGGAAGCGTGATACCCGAAAGTCACCGGTCCGGCGGGAAAAATTTGCCAGATTGAGGGGTAATGACTAGAATGCCGCCACCGGATCGCTCCAACGTAGTGCGATGGGCAGCAAGCCCGTGAAGTGGTCGTGTCTGGCAACTGGCGATCGAAACGGGGGGGATCGATTAGAGAAAGGAGGTGGTTCTGTGATATATGTCTGTATATGCCAAGGAGGTGGCCGCACCTGAGGGTGGCCGGCGGGCTGTCACTGGGCATCCACCAACTCCCAGGGGAGACTCACGAGATTTACTTGTGGGAATCACCTTGAACGAGTAAATCCGAGGGCCCGTTCCTCTGTTGGGGAACGGGCCTTTTTTATTGGCTTGCTCAGGCTGATTCCGGTCCCGCGGTTTCCGGGTCCAGGAATTCATTCGGTTCCTGGAAGATCCCCAGCAGCAGGCAGCCGTCCGGGGTATGGGCAGTATGCACCGAACCGGCTTCGCGCCACACGAAGTTTCCGGTCGTACAGGTTCCCGCGTTGTCGACCAGGCTTCCTTCCAGCACATAGGTTTGTTCAACATCCGCGTGTCGGTGCAATGGCAGTTCCGAGCCCGCTTCGCATCGAAACAGTCCGGTAAAGGCCGGGCCCTGTTCATCCTGCCAGAGAATCTTCATGGTAATCCCGGGAAACCGGGTAGGTTGCCAGTCCAGTTGCTGGACGTTGACGAAGTGTGATCCGGATTCCTGTTTTTCATCGCTCACGAGGAAGCTCCTTGTGCTGCGTGTCCGGCGTTAGAGTGTGAATAGATTCAAGGTGTGGGTACGATTCGAATGTTACGCAGCTCAGTGCTCGTGTACCAACTAGCGATGCCAAAGGGCCGTACGGGTTCCTGTTCCCACCAGATCGAGAACTTGTGATCCCTGGTCATGAAGTCGAGTATTTCTTCCCCGTCTACCCAGGCACGAATTCTCTCGGGAGTGACCTGCAGCCGCACCTGGTACCAGTGATTATCCTTCACTTCTACGTAGCCGGTTGTTTCATTTTCCACGGCTGCCATGTTGTCGATGTTGGATAATCCCGTGACACCTCCTCCCCAGCCACCGATGATCAGGCTCAGGTAAGACTCGTTGAAGGGGAATGTAATTCCACAAAAAAAGTCGTTTCCCTTGGTGCGTCGTGCCTGTAACGATACCTCGTAATGGTTGCGGGGAAACTCGCCGGTCCAGCGAATGCCCGTAGCCGGTTGTCCGCTGGGTAATGAAAGGACTCCATTCTTGATCGTGACCTTGCCGTGTTTTTCGAAGTCGTTCTTCTTGATGACTTCCCATTGACCCAGCTTTTTCCCGTCGAATAGTTGCCGGGGTCCTGCCAGCGAGGACTGCTTCTCCAGGCTGATCCAGTGACTGAGCGCGTAACCGGATCGGCGGGGTAAAGAAACATCCGGGTGTTGGGGACTCCGTGCCAGGCTCAGGGCGGTCAGGGCGCCGTTGAGTTGTTTCCCGCGCAGGCGAATTTTCAGTGACAGCTGGTGTCGTCGACGATTGGTATCAGGCGTGTTGAGGTGGCCGGGGAACACGCCTGCCAGGAAACCATTGTCCAGTCGCACATGGTTAAGAAGGTGCTTGAACTGGTGGTCCAGTTGTACGTGAACATGGCCACCGGGTTGAATCCAGAGGCGTATAGGTTGTTTCCCAGCTACCGTTTCGACTTCCCCTTTCCAGTAGCCAATCCAGTCGGCCGTGGGTGCCCAGGGAAACGGTGCTGGTGGTGTCGCCCGGTTGTACTCGGCGTGTCGAAGCTGACGGGCGTACTCGGGAAGCAGGGCAGCAAGTGCTTGCTCGACCACCCGGTGCGGCAGATCAGATTGACAGTTGGTCAGGGCGACCACGGCGATGTTTTTCGAGGGAACCAGGGTCAGCCGGGTCCGTACCCCGGGCATTCCTCCGGTATGCGTCACGGTCTTAAAGCCGAATTCACTTTTCGTGATGCGCCAGCCGAGCCCGTACCCGACTCCGGGTCGGGTTTCGATCGTGGCTTGTTGCATGGCATCAATCGACATGTTGGAAAGGGGTGTTTCCTGGTCGGCCAGCGGTTTCTTGAGATGGAGCGATGCAAAGCGAATTAAATCGTGTGCGCTGCTAAAGACATCCGAGGCGCCAGGGTGATCGAAATGGTAATTGGCCAACGGTTCCTGGTTGACACCGTAGCGCACAGCTGCTGTGCTGGCCTGGGAAGGTTCCAGGCCGACCGAGGTATGTTTCATGCCCAGGGGCAGGAAGATGTTTTCCTTCATAAAGCTGGCGTAACTGCGCCCGCTGACTCGTGCGATGACATGGTCCAGGATACCGTAGCCAAAATTAGCGTACTGGTAGGTTTCACCGGGCAGGTTTACGAGTATCCCGTAGCGGCGAATCGATTCGTCGCGCGGTGGAGCACGATGGGCAGTGTCAGCGTAAAAAAACTGGTAGTGCAGCGGTAGGCCCGACGAATGATTGGCGATGCGTCGCACGGTGGCCTGGTCTGCATGGCCCAGCGGTGATCGTAGCTTGGCTTCACCCAGGTACTGGTTTACCGGGTGGTCCAGGTCAATCTGTTGTTGCTGGACCAGCGTCATCAGGCCGGTTGCCGTGATCGGCTTGGAGATCGATGCCAGGGAATACATCGTATGCTCGGTGGCCTGAATTTTCTGTTGCCGATTGGCCCAGCCAAATCCTTCTTCCCAGAGAATCTTGCCATCGCGAATGACTGCCACGGCGAGCGAGGGGATGTTTTTTTGCTTGATTTCTGACTGGATATTCTCGCGGAGTTTGGCAAAGGGATTGCCTGCGGCGACCAGTGAGCCGGGGGCCACGATCAGTAATATCAGCAGGCCGAGAAGTCTTGTTTTCTCTTGCATGGTTGATTTTCCTCGGGTGTGAGTCGGTTCCCTAAGTAGCAGCAGGCTACCACGTGCGCTTGTAACGGGACAAGCGCACGCGGATCAAATCCCGGGCTATTTTGCCGAGTAAATGCTTGCTTCAGGCCGCCCGGGACGCCACAATGGCCGCTCCTGTTTAGCAAGATTCAACCACGGGTTGTTTAAGATTTACAGCAGTAGAAATGGAGAACATCATGTCGAAATATTTCGTGTTCCTGGCCCTGGCCTGCGTGACGGGTTTCACGTGTCTTACCGCGGTCGCCCAGCAGAAAAAAGTCGTGGTCGTGGATCCGACCAAGACCGGACCGGATTACGCGGTACAGGGTGAGTACGTGGGGACGCTGCCGGATCTCGGCAAGCTGGGTATCCAGGTAATTGCCCTGGGTGATGGAAAATTTCGCGGCGTGGTAACCATGGGTGGATTGCCAGGTGAAGGATGGAAACGAGGCGATAAAATCGAGATCGTGGAAGGCACACGCCAGGGTGATGTGACCACCCTGAAAGACCCTGATGATCCAGTCGTGGTTACGATCAAGAATGGAGAGGCAACGATTACGCGCAAAGAGGAAGTGGTAGGCGTGATCAAGAGAGTGGTTCGCAAGAGTTCCACGCTCGGAGCCAAGCCTCCCAAGGGAGCGACAGTGTTGTTTGATGGGAAATCAGCAGACAAGTTCGTGAAGGGGGAAGTCGTCATGAAAGATCTGTTGCGACACGACTGCGAGTCGAAACAGAAGTTTGGTGACCACAGTTTACACCTGGAATTTCGCACGCCATTCCTGCCCCACGCACGTGGACAGGGTCGTGGCAATAGCGGCATGTATATCCAGGGTCGTTACGAGGTCCAGGTCCTGGATTCGTTCGGACTGGAAGGGAAGAACAACGAGTGTGGTGGTATTTATTCCATCTCCGAGCCGAAGGTTAACATGTGTTTTCCACCGTTAACCTGGCAGACCTATGACTACGAATTTACCGCGGCTGTTTACGAGGGCGGTAAGAAAACCAAGAATGCCCGTGTCACGATTCGTCATAACGGGGTCGTGATTCACGATAACCTGGAACTGCCGAAGGGAACCCCGGGAAAGCATCCGGAAGCAGATAGCCCAGGCCTGCTTTACCTGCAGGGTCATGGGAACCCGGTCGTTTACCGCAACATCTGGGTCGTCGAAAAGAAATAGGGCACGGCACCCATGCCGTGGTCTCGAAAACGTACAGCCCGACTGCGATATCGTAAATCGCAGTCGGGCTGTACGTCATGAGTCGCTAACAGGTTCGGACTACTTGCCGGGTACAGGCCAGTCCAGGTGCTTGTGCAGGAAGCTAAAAGTCCCTTTGCCATTGATCGTGTGGGGCCCGTCAAACCACTCGATTTCACATTGATCACCAATCTTCAGCTTGGCCTGGTACAGGTTCCGTACCTTGGCGAACTCGTAGGCTACCCACTCGTCTTCACCGACCCCATCAAAGTGACCCCGTTCAACCATGAAGGGGCGGGGACAGATGAGCGATGCCATCTCGGCATAGTTAAACGTGCTTCCCAGGTCCCACTCGAAGATCTCGTACTCGCCTGTCCAGACGTAACTGAAGTTGTGGCGAGTAGAGGCATTCTTGAGAACCCATTCGTTGAAATCAGCTGAGCATATCGAGAGACAGTAATCGGTAACCAGCGCGGGAATTCGCATCGCGGATTTGCCGCCATAGCTGAGTCCATAAAAAGCGATCCGGGACTCGTCCACCTGCGACTGCGACTTGAGCCAGTTCACGATCTGCTGGTGCTGGGGAACCATGATCGAAAACAGTGTTTTTTTGATGGCATAGCTTTTTCGTTGCAGGGTTCGAAAACGATCCTTGAAAATGTAAATATTCTGGGGTGCAAAGGTGATGAATCCACGTTCGGCCAGCTTGGTGGCAAACGCGCTATAGTACTGGAATTGCTCCTTGCCGATGACACTCTGCGGCCGACCCTCCAGGCCATGCTGGCAGACCACCACGGGTCGTTTCTCGTTCGGCTTGATTCCCTTGGGCACCGTGTAAATGCCATAGGCGAAAACGTCGGGGAAGACATCGAGTACCACCTCGTAGCGAGTCCACTGATCCGATTCGGCGATTTGCCGGGATCGTGTTTTGAACGGTAGTAAAGGCTGGTCATAGTGCCCGATCACCTCGTGACGAAACATGTCACGAAAGGCCTCATTGCTGGCCTCGAAATTTTCCACGGAGGATGTGTCTCGCTTACTAAACAGTGCCTTGCGTACGAACGGGCTTTCTCGCAACAGCCACTGGTTATGGCGATCCATTTCATGGATCAGTCGACGTTGTCGGGCCTCGGGATCAAACTGCGTCCTCAGGTGCTTTGGACCCTGCTGGTTCGCGGCCAGTTCACGATCGATTCCCAGCGACTTGAGTAACGCCCGCAGTGCCTCGGATGACCCACCATGTCCAACGCCAGCACCACTGATCACGCTGGTGAAACGAGCCAGTTCTTTCTTGCCTCCCAGCAGGTTGCTGGCTCGTTCCAGTTCGGGGCCAACGCTGTAAACCGACGAGCTGCTTAACTTGGCCGGAGCGCCACCACTGCTCGGTAATGCTACTTCCGGACCGCGACACATTTCCACGATACAGGCTCGTGGTGCCACGAGCGTGGCAATTTCGGCATCCCCGAACTGGTCCAGCAGCCCAAAGACATTACGCGCCACCGGTTCCTGCCAGATGTTCTGGCGAGAATCGAAATAACCACTGACACAAACAGCATCAATGCGACGATCGATGGCCGCGCTGTAAAAACCAATCAAGGCTCCTTCGCCCCAGCCGATGATACCAATGCGAGCATCTTTTTCCCCGGCTTCCCGGGTAAACCAGTCGACCCCGGCGAGTACCTGCTGGATCTCGTATCCGATCAGGTGCCGTCCCAGTTCATAGGCGCTGCGGTAAATAAATTCGCGGCTGCTCAGCAGGGCACGTCCATTGCGTTTCTCGAGCTTGCGGCTGAGCAGCGTGGGAACCAGTACGCGACAGCCGTTTTCTACCAGTCGCCGCGCATACTGGGCCTCGGCCGGTATGCCCTTGACCAGTCCGGCGATCATCTCCGGTGAGTGGTCGGCATCCGGGATCGCAATGATGTCTGTGCCGTTTGGTTTGCGCGGGACCAGCAACAATCCTTCCCCGTGAAGATCGCGAATCGTGGGCCACCGCACGCTAAATACGTCGTATCCCTTGCCGCTGCCCACCAGGGCGGGTTGAGCAGTACTGGCGACGAATTCCAGGCCATCGAATGACTTGCGTTGATCGCGCACGCCCAGGATGTGAGCCAGTCGATCCCGGTTGGGCTGAACGGACTTTTCATAGGCCTCAGCCGATGCCAGGTTGCGTTGCCAGTATCTGCCACGTGTCCCGGCGGATTTGGCCAGTTCGTTCAACAGGAACTTGTCCACGCCATCAATCATGCGGGAAGCAATGTCGCCATCCCACTTCAGTGGGCTGGTACCAGGTAAGGGATCAGCAGCCTGGATGACAGTGGCGGAAAAAAAACAGGCAAGCAGGATCGAGGCGAGGCGAAACATGAGGGATTCTCCATGGTTGACGACCTGGGTGAAACTATCGCTGCTCCCGGGCAGCATCGATAGTATGGCGGTTTTTTGATGCGAATCAACTCGCTGCGCCCCGGCATGGACCGGGATAATCCATCCCACTGGTGGAACCAGGGAATCAGCTTGGCGTATACTGATCGGCCAGGGGTCGCTTTGCCGGAATGGAAGTGGCCCTGCCGAAGTCATTTGTCGTACAGGAGATCGATCATGGGTAGCAGCGGTTGGAAAAACAGACGACTTGTATTACAGCTGCTGGGCATGGCCCTGCTGGGCGTGACCATGGTCAGCCAGGTCCCTGCAGCGGCGCCGCCCAATTTTATCATCATGATTGGTGATGACGTTGCCTGGAACGATCACGGGTCCTACGGCCATCCTTACATTCAAACGCCCCATACCGATCAGCTGGCCCGGGAAGGCATGCGATTCGATGCGGCCTTCCTCTCGATCAGCTCGTGTAGTCCCAGTCGCTGCAGCATCATGACGGGCCGTTATCCACACAGCACGGGTGCTGGTGAGCTTCACCAGCCGTTGCCAGCCAGCCAGGTGATGTTCCCTGGCCTGCTGAAAAAACGTGGGTATTACACGGCGGCTGCTGGCAAGTGGCATTTAGGCAATACCGCCAAGACGGCCTTTGATCGTATCGAAGGGGGACGACCCAGTGGCTGCGAAAAATGGGTCACGGTTCTCAAGGAAAGACCCAGGGATAAACCGTTCTTTCTCTGGCTGGCTGCCAGCGATGCTCACCGCGATTACCAGGCGGGTGCTATTCCCAGGCCGCACACGAATAAAGATGTGATTGTGCCTCCGTACCTTCCGGATGTTCCTGACACGCGCAAGGACCTGGCATTGTATTACGACGAAGTGAGCCGCCTGGACAGTTACGTGGGGAAGGTCATGGCAGAGCTCAGGAAACAGGGTGTCGATAAGAACACGTTCGTCCTCTACATGTCGGACAACGGTCGCCCCTTTCCACGCTGCAAGACAACCATCTATGACAGTGGTGTAAAAACACCCTTTATCGTTCGCTGGCCTGACCGCGTGAAGCCTGGGTCGGTCAACACCAACCTGGTGAGCTCGGTGGATATTGCCAGTACGATCCTGGAATTGGCGGGCGGTAAAAATTCGACAACGTTCCAGGGACGGTCGTTCGTGCCTACGCTGGATGATCCCACGCAGAAGGTGCGAGATCATGTCTTCTCGGAACACAACTGGCACGATTACTCGGCTCATGAACGGAGTGCTCGGGATACGCGATACCTTTACATTCGTAATTCCTACCCCGAGTTTGCCGGGACACCTCCAGCCGATGCGGTTCGTAGTCTGACTTATCGGGCGATGTTGAAGATGAAGCCTGCCGGGACGTTGAACGCAGATCAACAAGGTTGCTTCATCCAGCCGCGGCCTCGCGAGGAGCTTTATGATACCCAGGTGGACCCGCATTGCCTGGAAAATATCACGGCCTCCTCCACGCACCAGGCGATTCTCAAGCGATTGCAGGGAGAACTGGATCAGTGGGTAAAACGAACGGGTGATGCCGTGGCCAATGAAATTCGTCCCGATGGTTTCCATCGACAGACGGGCGAGCGACTCAAGAAAAAAGGGGCCGTACTGTCGGCTATCCCGCCTGTTGCGCGCCGGATTCCCCCGGCCGGAATCAAGCTGGCCCAGGGCCAACGGTCGGCACTGTCCCGGCAACTGAAAGAGATCCAGCAGCAACTGACAGATTTCCAGGCACGCCATGGGACTCGCGGACCAGGGGCCTGGTATGCCGACGTGGAGGTGTTTACCAAGGCCGTCGCGCTGGCCCTGGCACATGGTGAGTTTTACTCGCCCAAGGATAGTGCCAAGGCCGAGAAAGCACTGAAAAATGCCAGCGAACGGTTGCAGCAACTGGAAAACAACAAGCATCCGTGGACATCGCGGACCGGGTTGGTGGTGCGGGGTTATGTTTCCAGTATCGATGATTCGGTCCAGCCTTATGGGTTGGAAATACCTGCGGACCTGCCTGCCGGTAAACGCGTGCCGCTGTACGTCTGGCTGCACGGGCGTGGGGACAAGACGACGGATCTGCATTTTGTGGACCAGCGACAGAATCGCGCTGGCAAGGTGGTGCCGCCTGGGGCGATCGTTCTGCATCCGTTTGGGCGACACTGCATGGGCTTCAAGTCGGCGGGTGAAATCGATGTGCTCGAGGCGACACGACACGTACTGAAAAACTATCCGATTGATCCAGAACGCGTGGTGTTGATGGGATTTTCCATGGGAGGTGCTGGCGCCTGGCACGTGGGTGCCCACTATGCAGACCAGTGGGTCGCCATGAGTCCCGGTGCCGGGTTCGCAGAAACGGCCCAGTACAACAAGATGAAACCGGAGAACTACCCTCCGGCACATGTTCAACAACTGTGGGGATTGTACGATGTGCCGAATTACGTGCGCAACCTGTTCAATATTCCGGTCGTGGCTTATAGCGGGGAAGTGGATAAGCAAATCCAGGCAGCCCGGGTGATGGAAAAAGCGTTCCAGGATCAGGGACGGATCCTGCCGCATATTATCGGGCCAAAGATGGGACACAGGTATCACCCCGACTCGCTCAAGGAAATCATGAAACGCATGGGCCAGGCAGTTCAGGATGGTTCTCCACGGGTGCGTCGCGAGGTTCATTTGCAGACACGTACGTTGCGTTACAGCCGCCAGTACTGGGTCCAGGTGACCGGGTTGAAGCGACACTGGGTCGATACCCGGGTCGACGCTGTGCTGCAGGAAGATGGCCAGCAGGTCGACGTGAAAACGCGCAATGTAACCCGACTGCAGCTAACGCCCGACGTTGCAACCGGGGACCTGCTGGTCCAGGTTGACGGGCAGCAGTTGCAGGCGCCGGCTGGTGTGACCAAAACCATCTACCTGGAGAAAAATGGGGAAAAATGGGGATGGTCCGCCAGGGAATCAGCGGCCACGGGCCTACGCAAGAAGCCAGGATTGCAGGGCCCTATTGATGATGTCTTCTACGAGCGGTTCCTGGTGGTAACCCCATCTGGGAAGTCGTCTCACCCGATCGTACAACGCTGGGTTGATTTCGAGTTGCGGCATTTTCAGCAACGGTGGCGAGCGCTCTACCGGGGTGAGCTGCGGATAAAATCAGACAAGGAAGTGAGCGTGGAAGATTTTCAGGACAATCATGTGATCCTTTGGGGCGATCCCTCCTCAAACCGCTGGATCCGAGCCCTGGGCGACGGCGGTCAGGAACTGGCTGTTAGTGGTTCCCGGAAATCTTTTCGCTGGAATAACCGGGAGTTGACCTGGAATGGAAAGAAATATCCTGCCAGCCACCATGTCCCGGTCCTGGTCTATCCCAGTCCCTGGAGTCCCGGCAAGTACGTGGTGCTTAACAGCGGTCCCACGCATCGAGAGGGACATGATCGGACGAACTCGCTGCAGAATCCCAAGCTGCCGGACTGGGCCATTGTCGATCTGCGGCAACTGCCTGACTCCCTCTTGCCGGGAAAGATTGTTGCGAACGGGTTCTTCGATGAATCCTGGAAACTCAAGTGAGATGGAATTGCGATCATGACCGAGCAACTGGTCTGTACCTATGCCAATCCGGATCAGCAACAGGCCGCTTACCGGAATACGCATGAATTCTGGAGTGGTGGTCGTACGCTGGAGGAGCACCTGCAGTGGCGGCGAGTGTCTCCGCAGCATAACCGGGCCCGCTGGTGCGTCGGTTGCCTGGATGACCAGGTCGTTGTTTCGCTCGGTTGTTACCCGGTCCAGTTGTCCTGGCAGGGTGAGCAAATCGCAGCGATCCTGATCGGTGCCGTGCATACCTTGCCCGCTTACCGGGGACGCGGCTATGCACCTCGGTTACTGGCCTGGGTGGAAGAACAGGAGCGTCAACAGGGTGTTTGCGTGAGCGGTTTGTTTTCTGATATCGATGCGGATTACTATGGGCGTTTCGGCTATGAACGGTGTGACAGCTGGGAACTAAAAATCCCCGTAACCCCGGATTCGGAAACGGTGATGACACGATGGACCTTGCAGCCAATGGACCCGCATCAGCAGCTGTCCCGCCTGCGACAATGGTACGAGGCATCCCAGCGCAACCTGTCGGTCTGGCTGGTTCGGGATGATGCGTACTGGCAATACATGTTGAGTAAATCCAGCTCGGATCGATTCTTTCAACTGGTAGATTCGCAGGAGCAAACCCATGGATACGTGCGGTTACAGGTCGAGGGAGACAGCTGGGTGATCCAGGACTGGGGACTTGCCCAGCCCTCAACGAGTGGCCTGGAGGACATGCTGGTGGCCATCCTGCAACAGGCCAGCCAGCAGGCGGTAAGTTGTATTCGTGGTTGGTTGCCTTTCCTGGAGAAGGTTTCGGTCGAGGTGGATTTTGAGCCCCGACCTCAAGAGATTACGATGTTCAAGAGCCTGGATCCGGACAGGCAGGTCGTACCGGAAATCGTACAGGCAGCAGCCTACCTGCGAGAGATTGATCACGTCTAGAGATGTAGCGAGGAAAATGATGAGTGAAACAACGACCGGTAAACCGCGTGTCGTGGCTGATGGTCCGCTGGCAGCAGCGATTCAGCAGCTGATGGGAGATCGGCTGGAATTATTGCCCTGGGATGTGGCTGTCGCGGGCAGCGATACGCCAGTGGATGGTATCTATACCTATGGGCACGAGGCAGTGACCGGGGCGATGATGGACGGTCTTCCCGGCTTGAAAATCATTAGCAACTATGGAGTGGGAGTCGACCATATCAGCCTGGCTGATGCCCAGCAGCGGGGGATTCCGGTTGGTAATACGCCCGACGTGCTTAACGGGGCTACCGCGGATATGGCAATGACCCTGCTGTTGGCCTCGGCACGACGATTGATGGAAGGGGATCGGTATGCACGTGGCCCTGGATTCACGCACTACGATCCGGGTTACATGCTGGGACGCGAAGCCCACAGTACCGTGCTGGGAATCGTGGGACTGGGGCGAATTGGCTGGCAGATTGCCCGCCGGGCACTCGGTTTTGATATGAAGATTCTCTACCACAATCGCAACGAGCGGACCGATTTACCAGCGGACGCTGATGTCAGCTATGTCGATTTTGAGTCGCTGTTGAAGGAATCGGATTACGTTGTTCTAAGCCTGCCGTTGTCGGCAGTTACCGAGAAGTTGATCGGTGTGAAGGAATTGCAGTTGATGAAATCGACAGCAATCCTGGTGAACGTGGCCCGTGGTGGCGTGGTGGATACCGATGCTCTCACCAGCGCCCTGCAGCAGGGAGAGATCTATGCAGCGGGGTTGGATGTTACGGATCCGGAGCCATTGCCACGTGACCATCCCCTGTTGAAACTGGACAATGTAACCATCGCGCCGCACCTGGGCAGTGCCACGGAGCAAACCCGTCAACGAATGGCAGAAATTTCTGTCGAGAATCTGTGGGCAGGACTGGCCGGTAAACCCCTGCTGCACCGCGTGGCCTGATACTGTCGCAACGGATTGCCTCGCGCGGGCAGAGCCTCTTCCTCTGGTTTCCCGCGAGAATCGTGCTGCACGTTTTTAAGCTGCTCGCTATTCAGTAGGGACTGTATTTGCTCTGGGGTTGCGTTCTGGACGCTTCGCCCTGCTCTTGTTTCGCAGCAATCGCTGCGAAGTCTTCGGGTCATACTCAAGTACCCGATCAAGCGCCCGGCCAGCATAAGCTTCCGCTAACGCCAGGTCATCTTCGTTCAAGAGGTATACCCCAGGACCTAGGAGGTTTTTTCCTCCGTCTTTTCCGGGTTCAAATTCTCCGCAGACGACTGCTGCTCCGTGGACGAAGGGAGCATATCGATCAGCTTCTCCAACAGTTGCATTGTCCCCGGTCGAATCCTCTCGAAACCATCGGTTCCAGGCAGAGTCAAGTACTTTGCCATGAATAGCCTCCTCAGGTATTCCTATCTGTACTGGTTTGTCCTTCCCGAAGAACTTTTCGTGAGCTTCTTTCTGGGAAGTGATACCCGCCTTGAACAACGTGCGGGAAATCGTAAGTATGTCACCGGGTTTTACAGAGAGCTTCTTGCCTAGCTCCAGCATCTCTGCAAGCACCTCGTTAGAATCAATATCCCCGTTCAGGTACGACCCCACAATACCGAGGCCGATAGAGCAGAGACGCTGCTGGCAGAGGGCCACAATCCGACCGGGGTTGCGATGGCAACACAACTTGCAGCTAGGGATATTATGCAGGGCAACTGTATCCTCCAGGAGGCGACCAAGGTTCGGGATCCCGTTATCATCACCGATCCTGTCGATGCCTGCGGGTCTTTCGGCTTCCCACCTCTCCGAATCTTCACGAGACTGGTCAGTAGGGACCAGGGCTGGGTGCTTCTGTCGTAATCGGTCTATGGGAGCAGCGGCCTCTACTGGAGTTATCAGGGATAGTTATAAGCCGGGTTGTCAGGGTCAAAGACATCATCCGACAGCTTCACGTTCAGTTGCAGATCCTGGTAGATGTATTCCTCGGTCATCAAGGGATCAGCACCTGCTTCCTCGGGCCAGTCATAGGCGCAGTATCGCAAGGGAACCTGGCGTTTCGTGTCGACGTAAATCTCCGCGATATGAAAATCGAAGTGATCCCGTTTTTCCGGGTGAATGACCCGGATCATGGTGCAGAGAATCCCGTTGACTTCAGCATGCTCGTTGATCTCGACCGTGCACTCACCGTGCTGACGATCACGTTCCCCCTTCTGAATTAACTTGGCAACCAGTTTTTCGATCCCGATTTCCGTGATGGGATAACGATTGCCCATCATGGCCAGCAAGCTGGTCGGTTTTAACTTGATGCGCAGGATGTTCCTGAAACCCGGTTCATGTACAATCATCTTGCCGTCATTGGCCCCCTCGACCCAGATCACCTCGCGACCGTTGACGTTCTTTGGTTGCGTGAACTTCACGTAAACGGCGAAGGGTACCTTGACCTTGGTATCGACCAGCTTGCGATTACGAATCTGGACCTCCATGGTCTTGGGTTTGCCCAGCTTGCCGGAACTGCGTTCGCGACTCACGATCGTGGCCCGGTAGTCGACGACATTCTTTTGAATTGCCAGCAGGGACCGGCGGGCAATTTTCAGGGCCGAGTCGAGAGGATGGGCCGGCTTGTTGGCCTTGGGCGCGGGCTTCACGAGCTTACGCTTGGCAGCTTCCAGTGCTTCTTGCTCGAGTTTTACGATCCGCTGCCGAGTTGCTTGCATTACCTTCCATTGCCGAACTCCCCAGATAGTGCCCGCCAGGAGCAAGGATACCAATACGACGCGTTTCCACCCAAAACGCCCCGAGGGTTTCTCGGTGATTTCGGCCGGGATTGGGTTATCGTTGGCAGGTTGATTGGAAGACATGGCAGACCGGAATGAGAATCAGGAAATCATCAAGTGATGTCTCTATTCTTAACTTGTTCAGCTTATGTTCAAGGGCCAGGCAGCAAGAATATTGAATACGAACTTTATTTGTAAGGGTTCAGGGGAAATCCAGCATGGCTTTTGAGTGCTAACTTCCTGTGGTATTCTCGTTGAGCAACCTGTCCAAGGTTCTTGGCAGGATAAAGTTTGTCACGAGGTTTTGTGGCGCGTCGAGAGTTCCCCTGATCCTGGAGAAGAGAGAGAAGATGACAGCAGACACGAGTAAAGTTCGGTGGGGTGTGATCAGTACGGCACTCATTGGTACCGAGAAGGTCATTCCTGGTATGCAGGCCGGCAATTGTTGCGATATCCAGGCGATTGCTTCACGCGACTTGAGCAAGGCCCAGCAGGCGGCTGAAGCACTTGGAATCCCCAGGGCTTACGGATCCTACGAAGAACTACTGGCCGATCCGGAGATCGAAGCCGTTTACAACCCGCTTCCCAATCACTTGCATGTGCCGGTTTCCATCCAGGCGTTGGAGGCGGGTAAACATGTTTTGTGCGAAAAGCCGATTGCCTTGACCTCCGCAGAAGGCCAGGTATTGGTCGATGCTGCCAATGCTCATCCCGAATTAAAGGTCATGGAAGCTTTCATGTATCGCCACCATCCACAGTGGCAAAAGGCTCGTCAGCTGGTTCGGGATGGGGAAATTGGTACGCTCAAGACGATCCAGTCGCTTTTCTCCTACTACAACGTGGACCCGGGCAATATTCGTAACATGGCTGATATTGGTGGTGGTGGCCTGATGGATATTGGCTGTTATCCGATCTCGCTGTCACGGTTTATTTTTGATGCGGAGCCCGCACGAGTGGTGGGTGCAGCGGAATTTGATCCGGAGTTCAAGACGGATCGTATTGCCTTGGCAATCATGGAGTTTGCCGGCGGAACGGCTTCCTTCACGTGCTCGACGCAGTTGGCTCCGTACCAGCGTGTGCACATCGTGGGAGACCAGGGAAGGATTGAGATCGAGATTCCTTTCAATGCTCCGAACGATCAACGATGCCGCTTGTGGCACCAGGTTGAAAGTGGTGAGATTCATGAAGTTGAATTTGACGTGTGCGACCAGTACGGCATCCAGGGAGATCTGTTCTCGCAGGCTATTCGCCAGGATACGCCGGTTCCGACACCGATTACAGATGCCGTGGGTAACATGAAAGTGATTGAGGCGATTTTCCGCAGTGCGGATAGCGGTCAATGGGAAACACCTTGAATTCCAGTTGCTAGGATGGAAAGAGTGCTAGGCTCGCCGTGAACCCATGGATGAAATTTTCTTTGCCGACGGGACCGATTTCTCCGGCCGCAAAGAATCCTGCCAGGGGGATCGCACCGAGGGCTTCCTCGATGGCCAAGGCGTCATGATGCGGATCGGGGAACAACCGGGTTCCCCGCCCGTTACAGGAAAACAGGATGCCTCCGCCCGCAGTGAAATCCGTTTCGCCAGCCAGCTTTTGCAGTAATTCGACCAAATCGGCAGTGGCGGTCTGGTGGTCACGTATCTGGAACTGCATGGTTTGCCCGGGCCGCAGGAAGTCTGCGACGGCAATCGTTCCTTCGTCAGGATCGATTCCCAGGACGTTACGGATCAGGAAATCTCCCTGCTCGAACTGATCCTGGTATTCACTGACCACGCGGCCGACATGAAGTCCTTGTTGGACCAGCGCCTGTTCATGCGTGGGGAGCGTGTCGAAAATCTGCTTCAACTGGAGCAGGGCCGATTGTCCCCCCAGTTCGTGGATTACATTTTTTTCCACACGAGTGATTACCAGGGGATCTCCGATGGGACGACAGCCCTGGGATACCAGGGTGCGAATCCCGGTATTTCCACGTGCCAGTACTGCCACGGCTCCTTCGGACATCGCCTGGTCCGCCAGTAGCAGCCGATTTTCCTGGGCGGCCTGACCACCACTGGCATTACCCCCGATCACCGGAATACCGGGCTCCTTGTGGTTTAGTTGGTTGACCAACGCATCGGTGGGAAAACTAAAAGGATCTGCCAGGAGAAAGAGAATGGATCCGGCTGGCCAGGATTCCATCGTTTCATCCGGCCATCCGAGGATGCTGCCCCCCTCGGAGGTTTCCTCGAAGGTTAAATGCATGGGGATCGTCTCGACATCGGGTAGGCAGGCTGCCCACACGGAAATAGCGGGATCCTGCTCAACCTCCTGGCGGCGGCCAATGATCGATTCGCCTGTGCAACCCAGGATGCAATCGCAAGAGGTTGCTTCCCGGATCTGCCGGGCAATCTCCGCGGCGTGTTCGGCGTGTTGCTGGGAAAGAAAGACAAAAACCAGGCTGGCCGCTTGAGGCAGCTGGTTAGTGATCTCACTGCAGACATGAGCGACAGCAGTTTTCCAGTCGTGATCGGTTGACAGGCTGGAGGTAAATCGTGTGCCGGTCATGAGCGGCGATTCCATGCGATAAGAATATCAACCCGTGAGCCAGGTTAGAGGGCACCGGCATTGGTAAGCTCGATCCCGTTAACGATTTCTGTATCGGGCAACTCTTTTCGAAGAGCCTGTATCGCTTCTTCGGATAAATCGCAGCCAGTCATTTCCAGGCAGTTTAACTTGCTTAGCCCCGACAGGAACAGCAGGCCTTTGTCGGTGATCTTGGTGTTCATCAGCTCCAGCGTGTGCAGGGTAGTTAAATCCTTGATGGCGTCGAGGCCTTTATCGCCGATCGCGGTGTGATTCATTTTCAACCATCGTAGTTCCGACATGTTGACCAGGTGAGCCATCCCGGCATCAGTGATCTGGCAACGATCGGCACTTAGTGTTTTTAATGTCGTGATTTCACCGACGAACTTGAATCCCTCGTCCGTAATCGTGTCCGGCAGGTGCAGGATGATCAATCCGGAAAGACTAGCGAGAGATTCCAGCCCGGCGTCCGTGATCTTGGTGCCAGTCAGGAAGAGAGTTTCCACAGAGGTGGCATCCTTAAGGATTGCCATGCCTTCATCCGTGATATTGGAGTCGCTCAGATTGAGGTAGGAAATCTTACCGAAAGAAATGATTTTTTTCAGCAGTTCCGGGGTCACCTTCTTGCTGCCCCGCAGGTCAATGTCCAGGACTTCGATACCGTGGACCGTGATGCCCTCGTCTTTCAACTCCTGCTTGATTTTCTTCTGTTCTTCCGTCAGGGGGTCGTCTTCTCCGCAGCCCACCACGGCACCCAAGATTAAACCCAATAAGAGAAAACGATAAGACATACGGCACCTGTAATAACGTGGAAAAGAAAAAGACAAGGTGAATCCCGGAACCGTGGTCCCGGGAAGGAATGTTTTTGACAAGTTCCATCATAACCTGATGGTTGAGCCTTCACCACTCACTGCGCACCGTTATAACGAGTTAAAGAAGTCCTGCCAGCGAAAGAAATGGCCGCTGTTGTGACTTAACGTAGCCTGCTGCGACCTTCGGATTGGGTTTATTTTAACAGTGTGCTCAACTGGTTCACGACTTTAGGGTGCGCCTGCCATTGGTTTTGGTTTCGCCCAGGTCCTGGTCCAGGCGATCGATATTTGGTGCGAGAATTTTTGACTTGGGGTTATAGCAACCGGCATCACCGTAGCCCGTGTCAGCGGCCATAATAAAGATGATATTGGTATTTTTTGGGCAGCAGTGGCCAGCGGCAAGATACCTGTCGGGCAGATGAAAACGAGCAGAAAGTGACAACTTTCAGTGGCCATTGATTTCCGGCAAGACACGATGATTGTTTACGGGGTTTGCGATGAACAGGTACACGCTTGCTGTAAGTTAGCACTCCATATCAACTCCAGCCAGTGAGCGGTTAGCAAGTTGTGGCGACCATTGCCGCCCTCGTGCTTGTTCCCAAAAATCTTGCACCGCTGCTCACAGTTGTTAAGCTTAAAGCTGCAGGTACTGTGTTTTTCATGGGCAGCTTACTATGGCCGACGATCCTGGGCAACGACCGGACGAGATTGAAAAAAGCCTTGGCGACCAGGCGACTGGTGCGGACGTCTCCCGTGTTGATCGAGACAGGAGCCTGGGTGACCAAGCGACCACCGGCGATGCCTCTCGCGATGATCGCGATCTCAGCCTCGGCGACCAATCGACTACCGGCGATGCTCTGTCGTCGATCTCTGATCTTGCTGGCTTGTCCGACGATCTGGGCCATGAAATGCCGCTGGTCGATCTTAGCGAGCGTTACGAGATCCAGGACGTGCTGGGTAAAGGGGGCATGGGCGAAGTGTTGCGTGC
>JAYGDH010000461.1:0-1660 GCA_046583055.1 Pirellulaceae bacterium
GTTTCACCCACCCTGGGGCGAGTACCGGTTGAGACGGTGGCCGTGGACATGGGCCATGACCTGGTCCTCCTGCGCGTGCCTGCTCGCAAGGGAGGTTATCCGACCCTGTCCGTGGCCCCCCGGCTTCCGGTCGCCGGAGAACCCGTGTTTCATTACGGATCGCCGGTCTATCGACACAACATCATGCAACGTGGCATGGTGGCCCGCGATGGCGTGACGTATGAACACCAGTCGCATTTTGTCGAGGTGTTACAGATTGCTGCCAATGTCCAGGAAGGAACCTCGGGTGGCCCCTGGTTGAACCGCGCGGGACAGATTGTCGGTGTGCAGTCCGGTGCCGTGACCAGCAAAGGTCAAACGGCTGGTATTGCGAATGTCGCTCCAGCAATTGCGATCGTGCCCTTGTTAAACAGCAGGAAAAATCGCGCTACGCCCACGCTGGGAATGTTCGTTGATGAATTATGGATTCTCCAGCCGAACGAGTTGCAGCGGTATGCTGCCGGGACCGAGGGACTGGTTATCCAGAAACTGCAAAAAGGCGGATCTGCCATGCAGGCTGGACTGAAAACGGGAGAAGTGATCGTGGCGATTGATGGCCAGAAGGTTCGCTATCGCGACGACTTGTTGCGGAAGATTCGTGCCCATGAACCGGGGCACAAGATTACCATAACCGTCGTCGCTCCCCAGGGCACAGGACAACGCGTGGTAACGGTTTCAGTGGGACGGCTGGAAGTCCAGTGGCCCCAGGCCGGCAGCTAGGACAGTACCCTTGCGGGTGCCAGGGTATTTTACGATTACCAGGCTTGGATCGAGGATTTTGGATCATGGACCAATGGTTAACGTTAATGCAGATCGCAGCCCTGGCCGTTACCGGAATGAGCCATGCCCTGCTGGGCAGTATCAAGGTGCCGCTGGCTCGCAAGCTGCAAATCGATGAAACACGCGTTGGCGGGTTAGTCAGTGTTTTTGGCTTTACCCTGATTCCCATGGTGATCGTGGCGGGCTTCCTGGTTGATTCCGTGGGTAAACAACTGGTCCTGGGCGGCGGGTTCGTCCTGTTAATGCTGAGCCTGGTCATCCTGGCCACGGTGAAAACATACCGCCAGGCTTTCCTGGCTGTGCTGGTGTTGGGAACCGGCTGGTCGGCCCTGGTTAACGTTCTTAACGTGACGTCACCCCCAGCGTTTGTACCCGCAGAAGAACTTCCCCAGCGCATGGCCTATGCCATGAACATGGGCGATTTTATTTTCGGCATGGGTGCGTTCATTATGCCGATCCTGGTCACGGTCTTGATGCGCCGCATCGGTTTCAAAGCGGCCCTGTTGAGTATTGCTACCTTTGGCATGATCCCGTTGCTGCTGGGACTCGGCGTTGACTGGGATGCCCTGGTCCCGGCGACCACGGAAACCGTTGCTGATGGCCTGAAAATCCTGCTGGCCAATCCCATTGTCTGGATCTGCTGTGCCGCCTTCTTCTGTCATGTACCCGTGGAGGCCGCCGTGGCGACCTGGGCAACGACCTTGATGACCGACAAGGGTGTGAGTGAAGGCCGTGCGGCAGGCTTGTTGTCCGTTTTCTGGTTGAGTTTCATGGGATCGCGACTGGTCGTTGCACTGGCGTTGCTGGGTAGCTTCTCGCTGCTGGGATTCAAGCGGACCTG
>JAYGDH010000463.1:0-7844 GCA_046583055.1 Pirellulaceae bacterium
GTGGTAACTTGATCTTTTGCTTAGCAAGGTTCTTGATCAGCGTGTTGCGAACATGTTGAGCACGTGAAGATCGAAGATTCTTGTTGAAGTAATGGTAGCCGCGAATTTCGATCACCCAGCCAGCACCTTCGGGGCTGGTCACTTCAGCGCTTGCCTGGTTCTCGGTACCGGTAGTTTCTCCCCCCTCATCGGCAGCCACCTGGGTCTGTTGTAACCAGGGTTGAGAGAGCAAGTAGCGTTTCCTGATGTCCTCGTCAAACCAGGTTGTCAGGTCCTCGAAATGTTCGGTTTCAATCGCCTCGATGTAAAGGTCGCTCCGCTGACTGAAGGGCTTCTCTTCTGGGTTGCGGATTACGCCGGGCTGAAAATCCTTGTCCCGGGGCAGGGCCTGATTAATGGCCCGAAACAACTCGAGCCACAACAGGCGTCGGTCTCCGTTGCTGGCCAGTTCCGTTCCGATGGCTTTTAACTGGTCCAGTTGACTGATTAATCCCTGGTCCTTGGCCAAGTGGTCGCTGCTTTCACTCTTGAGCGACCCGACCTGGGAGAGCGCAGAATTCCAGGTGATATTGTTCTGGGAATGTTCCTTGTGGACCTTGTTCCAGATTCCGTAATAGGAGGAAAAGTTGACAGCGCAAGCCAGCAAGAGTGCCGCCAGCGAGACCACGACCCATGGTTTCTTGGCACGAATCAATCGCTCAATCATAATCTCGCGAGGAACAAGATTCGTCTGCAAGCGAGCCTCCCCCAGGCCTTGCAGGCAAAGTCCGAAACACACCCCGAAAGAGAGAACGTTGTCACGGAAAGCAGGATTGGAGGTTACTGCGGATCCGCCAAGTCGAGAAAAGTTGTCAAAATCTTCGACCTCGTAGCCCAGGTTCTTGGAGAGATACTGGCGTAATCCTGGCAACTTGACTGCATTCCCCATGGCAATTGCACTGCGAATGGTCGTCTTGCGATCGATTCCCTGGAAATAGCCGATGGAACGCTGTACTTCCGTCACAAGGTCATTGAAAACCGGTCGCATGGACTGGAAAATCACCTTGGCATCTTTTGCCTGTCGGGCATTTCGCTTCAAGTGCTCTGCCTTGGCAAAAGTAAGTTTCAGTTCCTTGGTCAGTTGGCGTGTGAAATGATTGCCACCCACGGGGATACTGCGTTGCCAGACACGCTGGCCATTGGTAATGACCAGGTCAGTCGTTTCCGTTCCCATCGAAAGAATCACGATCGACTCAGGAGGGTTTTCCGGATCGTAGTCGCCGAGATCATTGCCATTGTTAAGCAAGTCGTAGACGACAAAGTTGTAGACCGAGAGGGGTGCTAACTGGACAATATCCAGGTCAATGCCTGCATCGTCAAAGGGCTTGATACTGGTTAGCAACTGGTCCCGCTTGATCGCAAATAGCCCCACTTCGGTTTCAATGGGAGCTTCAGAATCATCCGATTGCCAGCCCATCTGCTGGTAATCCCAGATGACTTCGTCGAGATCGAACGGAATCTGCTGGCGGGCCTCGTACTTGACCAGATCGGGGATTTTCTTGGGGTCGACCGGCGGAGGCTTGAAGAACTTGGCCAAGCCACTCTGCCCAGGTAAAGACATGGCAATCACGTCATCGCTCAGATCGTTCCGGGAAAGGAATTGCTGCAGGGCTTCCTGGATTAATTCTTCAGGATTTGCTTCCGGCTGGGTCAGGATTTTAGGGTATTCCACGTAGTCAAATGCATCGGCTACTACCTGGTCGCCGTCCAGCGTGCAACGCATCGCCTTGAGGGCACATTGCCCAATATCGATTCCCCAGACGCCAACGTTCTTAGCCATCTAAATTCCCCTCTCCAACACCATAGCAAGGTAGAAACCTTGATTACTTCATGTCCTAAAGATCGTAAGGATTGTAACACCTAAGACGAACAGGTCGACGCCAACTCGGAAATCTCCACCAGTGGGGCACGCCGGCACTCGCCATACCGTCCACGCAACCGGTAAATATTCGCTCGTTGAAAGCCTCCCGCCGTGCTTGAATCTGTTCCAGTTATGATGCAATAAAACGTCGCATCATCCAGCTATTTCATGAGTTACACGGAATGAATAAAGGATGAGTTCGGTGTCATACTCAGATAAGAATTAAATAGCTGATAGCTCCACTCTATCTTACCTTCTACTCTAGTGCTGGAGGGCAGTAATTGTCAATCTTTCCCTCCTTTCTCGCCGGTCGGTTCCGGAGGGCTCTATGCTCGACGGCAAACCACTTACCGGCTACCCTGATAGACAGCCACTGAAAATGAAAACCTCACGTCAGACGTCCCTTTTCAGGTGGTGTAACCGGTTTACCCTGAGACGGCCTGATGCCGATCAAAGTTCCCTGGAAATAGGGACATAAAATTCACCCCCCCTCTCTAGTGGTAGTTTTGGACAGTTTCGCTCCTTTCCTGCAATATTGTTGTCTTCCATGAGCTACCAGGAACTACTGATTCTGCTCCCCTGTCACAGCCTGGAAGACTTTCCTGTGCATCATGAAGGAGATGATGCCGAGGGCCTGTTAGCCGGTTGGTCAGCTCTTTGGCATCCCCTCCTGCTGGCCGAGACTCAATCGATCCTCAGTTGGCATCGCATGGATGATCCGCCTGTCGAATTGAAAGATCGTCTGGTCGTGGTGCCAGAAGTCAGTTACCAGGAATTACCAACCGGTTTTGTCGAGCGGGCACGCAGCGAGGGAGCTCGTGTAATCCGGCGCAAGAAAGATCGTCAGGAGATAGTCCAGGCGGCGCTGGAGGGAGTGGAGTCGCAGGTCGTGATTCCCGACGACCTGGTGGCAGATTTCCTGGCGCTCGGATATTGCCATCTGCAGGTTGAATTACTGACTCGCCAGATGCGGTATGCCAGCAACCTCGATGAAATTCATTTCCAGAACCTGGCCGTTGCAGCGGCCGAGGCCGCGGTTGCCGGGAATCATGAATTATCACAGCAAAAACTTACGGCATGTTTTGACTTGTTGGCCGAAGAACGAGATCACTATTACTCGGTGGAAGTCTTCCTGGTTGATATTACCATGGTCACCGAAGTGACCAGTGGTGCACGATTACAGAAAGAGCTGGCTGCCCCAACTCCAACTAACTGCCTGCTGTCGGCCAGGGATGTTCAGCAACTGGCGAGCCAGCAGCCGGCGACGTTTGCGTCGCTCAGGCAAAGTCTGCAGTCGGGCCAGGCAAGTATTATCGGCGGGGAATTCTCAGAGCGGGCATTGTCCCTGTTGAGCATCGAATCGGTGTGGCAGGAGTTGCAGCGAGGACGTTCTGCATATCAAGAGTTGCTTGATATGCCCGTGCGGATTTATGGACGGCAACGGTTTGGACTTAACGCGAACCTGCCCCAGGTACTTAGCAAGTTCGGTTTCCAGGGAGCGATCCACACGACGTTTGAAGATGGCAAGTTTCCGGAAGGAAGCCAGGTGAAGACCCGCTGGGAGGGGAGAGACGGTACCGGAATGGATGCCCTGGCCCGTGTGCCACTGGATGCAAATAAGCCGGGTACGTTCCTGTCGCTGGCAAACAAGCTAGGTGAGTCAATGGACATGGACCACGTGGCGACGATTTGCCTGGCCCATTGGCCTGACCAGGTGAGCCCCTGGTACGAGGATTTACGCCGCATCGCTCGATACGGGAACGTGTTGGGGAAATTCGTGACCCTCGAGGCCTATTTTGAGCAAACCGATGTTGCCGGCTTGAACGATCGTTTCGAGATGGACCAGTACCAAGCCCCGTTTCTCAAGCAGGATATTGTTCGAAATCAACCCGACCCGATTTCTTTTTGGATTCGTTACTGGCAGCGAGAGGCAGCCGTGGATGCCTGTCAGAATCTAGAGACACTCGTGCAACTGGTCAGTGGAAAGGTCGCCACGGGCAACGGGGTGGTTGACCAGTTAGACGCCCAGGTAGCTGACCAGGAACAGGCACGGCTCGTAGCGCAAAAAGGTGCCGTTGAGGCTGCTGATGAGGCAGGCAGAGATGATTCAGAACTAGTCGCCAGGGTGACTGAACTGGCACGGGAATTTGCTGCCACGATTAGTCGGCCGGAGGCACCTCAGGGGCCCCGCTACCAGGTATTTAATCCATGCAGTTTCGTCCGGCGGATCCCGGTGGATGTTTCGCAACTGGACGCCTTGCCTGATGTTACTGGTCCAGTCTATGCCGCGCGTGAAATTGAAACTAGTGATGAAAGCGGGGCGACCAAGTGGGTCCTGGTAGATGTTCCACCGATGGGCTTTGTTGATCTAACGGCCGGTACGGATTCGGGAGGCGGCAAGCAGCGGGATTTGCCGTTGGCAGATGATGGGATATTACGCAACGAGTTTTTCCAGGTCGTGGTGCATCCGGAGACCGGTGGAATCCAGGCTCTGCGTAGTTACGAATCACGAGACAATCGCATTTCACAACAATTGGCGTACCGTTCCGGGCAGCGACGCGGACGCCCTGGTATGGCCTGGGACGAACGCGAGGAAGAGAAGAATTATTCTCGCATGGTCGCGGAAGAAGTGCTGACCACCTGTGCCTCAACGATCATGGGTGAAATTACCAGTCGTGGGCACTTGCTCGGTGCCCAGGATGAAAGACTGGCTCGCTTTGAACAACGCATGCAATTATGGCGAGGTAGCCGCGTGCTGCGTCTGTCAATCCAGATCTGGCCTGACAAGCAACCCGCAGCGTCTCCCTGGAATTCTTATTACTGCAGTCGCTTTGCCTGGAAAAACGAAGGCGCTGACCTGTACCGGGCAGTCAACCAGTCACGCCACAAGGCGACGGCTAACCGCCTGGAAGCGCCGCAGTACCTGGACATTAACGATGGGGAATCCAGTACCACCCTGCTGACTGGTGGGCTGCCTTTCCACCGCCGGATTGGTTTCCGGATGCTGGACAGCCTGCTGGCTGTCCGCGGAGAGAGACAACAGCAGTTCGAACTGGGAATCGGCGTGGATGTTCCGCATCCCCTGCAGGAAGCAGTTAGCTGGATGACCCCGGAGGTAACAATTTTCGATCCGCAGGGACGTCCTCCTACCGAGGAGAGTGCCTGGCTGTTTCATCTGAATACCCGTAACGTGATAGCGACCCGGTGGCAGCCCTGGGTCGAAGAGAACCAGATCGTTGGATTCCAGGTAAGGTTGTTGGAAGTGTCCGGGCGCAGGGCCCGGCTGGAGTTGGATAGCTTCCGACCGATTGCCGCCGCGCAACAGGTTGATTTTGAAGGTGAATCACTGGGGGATTGCCAGGTTGAAGAGGGACGAGTTCACGTGGAATTGGCAGCACACGAATGGATACAGCTCAATGTCCGCTGGTGATGAGGCCGTCAGTGTCGATGAGTTAAGTAGCAGGCTGGTCGGTTCAGCCGGATCGTGAATGGTAGAGATCATGATTGTAACCATTGATGGACCTGCCGGTGCGGGAAAGAGCAGTGTCGCCCGGGCCCTGGCAGCGGAGCTCGGATTCGACTTCCTTGATACGGGTGCCATGTATCGAAGCGTTGCCTGGTTGGCCCTTGAATCGCAGGTGTCCTGGGATGATTCCGATCATATCGCTAGCTTGGCCTCCCAGATCGACCTGGTCCTGAATGGAAACCGGGTGATTTTAAATGGAGAGGATGTGAGCCAGGCAATTCGAGAGCCGCAAGTCGGCAAAGTCATTCACCACGTGGCAGACAATCAACGAGTAAGAGAACAGTTGGTTCAGCTGCAGCGCAGGCTCGCAGCAGGTAAAGACATGGTGACCGAGGGGCGAGACCAGGGATCGGTTGCCTTTCCCGATGCGGAATGCAAGATATTCTTAACCGCCCGCCCCGAGGAACGTGCCCGTCGGCGAGCTGCCCAGTTGGAAGGCCAGGGAACAATCGTTCCCTGGCAGGATGTGCTTGTCCAGCAGAATGATCGTGATGAACGGGATCGGTGTCGGCCGATCGGTGGCTTGACCCCGGCCGAGGATGCGATCAGTTTCTCCACCGACGGAATGTCCGTGGAGCAGGTCGTGGAGTCGTTGAAAACCCTGGTGCGTTCCAGGATCTCCAATCGCCCCTGACCAGGTGAGCCGACCTTGGTAACGGAAACAGAAAGGTGACCGGATGCAGCGGACTTGGTTTAGACGAGCGGGGTATCGCGTGGTGCAGTCATTGACACGCTACCTGGGAGTTACCGCTTTCCAGGTACGCTGCTGGGGACGAGAGAAATTTCCCCCTACCGGAGGTGCCCTGGTTTGTTCCAATCACCAGAGCTTCCTGGATCCTGTCGTGATCGGTAATTCAAGCAGTCGGCCGATCAATTACCTGGCCCGGAAAAGTCTTTTTCAATTCGGTCCACTGGGTTGGCTGCTGGATTTCGTCAATACCATTCCCGTTGAGCGGGAAGGGTTTGGTGTCGGGGGGATTCGTGAAACGTTAAGACGGCTCAAACGGGGCGAGATGGTGCTACTGTTTCCGGAGGGTACTCGTTGCAGCGATGGTCACATTCAGCCGTTTAAACAAGGTTTTTCCGCGCTCGCTCGCAGAAGCCGTGTGGCACTGGTGCCGGTCGGAGTGGATGGGGCCTATGATGCCTGGCCACGCTCGGAATGGCTTCCCCAATTCCACCAGATACGCGTGGTCGTGGGCGAACCTCTTTCACCTGAATTGGTCCACTCCCTTGATGATGAGCAACTCCTGGAAGAATTAAGTCGTCGTATTGTCGATTGCATCGCCCAGGCTCGCCAGCAACGGGATGACTCATGAAGGAAAACATCTGGCGAAGCCAAATTGACATCACGGGGCTGCCAAAGGTAGATTCTCAATGCCACGGCCAGCCTGGTTCGTTACAGGTCTGGAATGATGGTTGGATGGGTGGCCGAGTGGTCGAAGGCGGCAGTCTTGAAAACTGCTGTACCCGTAAGGGTACCCTGGGTTCGAATCCCAGCCCATCCGTTTGCTGCTGCGACGGGAGGATAGTCAGCTAGCAGCTTTAACGTAAGAAGGGGTGAGGGGCTCTGAAAGTACTGAAAACAGGCCCGGACTGGTTAAAGATAGGCAGACTAGCCAAAGTCAAACAGCTGTTAAGATAATACCAAACTTGGAATCAACATACGTCGATCCATGGTGGTAATGATGACAGGCATTGTGTCTGAATCTTTTTGTGATCTTTCCGATTGGTCATGCACATGTCGGCTCAAGATGTCATGCACACTGTGCGGCAGCAGATTCGTGGTACGTTTGCACAATTGGGGGCTTCCACCGATCGTGAAATCGAAGAAACGATTTTAGTTCGCGACGGATTCTATTGCGGTCGCCGCTTTGAATGTGATGGCTTACATGCCATTTGGTTCATGGAAGAGAACCAGGTCAAGTACTATGGCCGTGACGGTTCGGTCTGGCAGGTTGGTGAAGCCCGGCCACCGGCAATTGTTTCGCGAGCTGCCTGATTTCAGGCATCGTCGCCGGCCTGGTCCAGTTCCCACACGTCTGTACTGACCAGTTCCAGGCTATTGCCTGCAGGGTCACGGAAATAAAGTGAATTGCCCCCGTGTGGCCATTGGATGTGTTGTTCGATCGGGATACCGTTTTGTGCCAGGTGTTGCTGCCAGTGGGTTAATTCTTCTGGTTGGATATGAAAGGCGATATGCCCTGGTCCCTGGCTGCCATGTGGCGGCACGTCAGAGTTTTCTGCACTGCTGACTTCTGGCAGGAATAGCAACAGCATTTGCGAACCGCACTGGAAGAACGCATGTCGAGAGATTTGCCGCTGGATACAATTAAGCCCCAGGACCTTTTCGTAAAAAGATACTGCTGCAGCCAGGTCATTGACGTACAGACAGGTTTCCATGATGGCCGTGAGCTG
>JAYGDH010000104.1:0-2090 GCA_046583055.1 Pirellulaceae bacterium
ATTTCTGGACGACGTCCCTGTCAATGAAGTCAGCCAGTGGGAAAGCCAATTCCTTCAGTTTGTACGCAGCAGCAAGGCCGAGGTCCTGACCCAGATTTCGGATCAGGGTGAATTGAATGACGAAGTGACCCAACTCGTTGAAAATGCCTTGAATGATTTCAAGGCACAGTATGTTTCCAGCAGCTAGATAGATTTGTTTGTTTTACCCATGATTTCACCTGATCTGACCAACGGAAATAACGCCTGATGGCCAACGCTCGTGCACTTGATAAACGACGCAAATCCGTTCGCAACATTCGCAAAATCACGCGAACCATGGAATTGATTGCCACGGCGCGATTCAAGAAAGCCATGGACCGCGCGATCGCAGCCACGGCCTACACCAGTCGGATCACGGAAGTCGTTGGCGACCTGGCCCATGCCGGACTGGAGTTCTCCCATCCACTACTGGATGAACACGAGGAGACTTCCCGGGCCGTATTACTGGTCCTGACTTCCAATCGTGGGCTATGCGGTGGCTACAACGGATCCATTCAACGTCTGGCGATGGCGAAGCGTGAAGAATTACGGGAAGCCTACCAGGACGTGGACATCGATGTTTCCGGAAAACGAGGGATCGCAGCATTCGCTTACCGCAATATCGAGATCAACAACAGTTACCTGCAATTCGATGACAAGCCGGGATTCGACGAGGTTGAGCCTATTGCCAACACCTTCATGGAAGCCTATGCGACCGGAAAAATTGACCGACTCGATGTGGCTTACACGAAATTCATCAGTAGCGCCAAGCAGGAAGCCGTCGTGGAAACCCTGTTGCCACTGGGATCGCTCGACCGCAGCGACGACACGGACGCCGCTGCGGCAGCTGATGCCAACACGATGTACGACTTCCTGCCAACCGCCGAAAGCATCCTGGAAGAAGTGGTTCCGGCCAGCTTTCGAGTCAAACTTTTTAAATGTTTCCTGGATGCAGCAGTCAGTGAACAGATCTCCCGCATGGTGGCCATGAAATCGGCCACGGAAAATGCTTCTGATATGATCAAGCAATTATCCCGCACATACAATCGAGCACGTCAATCGCAAATCACAAACGAAATCATGGAAATCATTGGTGGTGTCGAGGCTCTCAAAAGTTAAGATCGCTTTCAACTTCGAAATTGGCATCACCCGGTATTACATGTTGCATCACGTAGGAAAGTAAAACCATGGCAACAGAAACTCAACAAGCAGGTCGAATCATTCAAATCATCGGGTCCACCTTTGATGTTCAATTCGACGAGGACAACCTTCCGGCCATTTATAATGCCGTGAAAGTAACCAGCAACCAGAAAGGGATTGAAATCAACCTGACCGGTGAAGTCCAGCAACACCTCGGCGGCGGACGCGTTCGCTGCGTGGCCCTGGGCAGCACCGATGGTCTCATCAGAGGCCAGGATTGTGTTGATACAGGCAGTGCCGTGTCAGTGCCCGTGGGCAAGCAAACCCTGGGACGCGTTTTCAACTTACTTGGCGAACCGATCGACGGTCGAGGCCCCGTGGAAGCCGCCGAGATTCGCCCGATCCATCGTGATTCACCGAGCGTCGAAAGTCTTTCCACGAGCACCGAGTTGTTTGAAACCGGTATCAAGGTCATCGACCTGCTGACACCCTTTGTTCGAGGTGGAAAAGCCGGACTGTTCGGTGGAGCCGGCCTGGGCAAGACCGTTATCCTGACCGAATTGATCGCTCGTATCGCCAGTGCCCATGGTGGATCTTCCGTATTTGCCGGCGTGGGAGAACGAACCCGTGAAGGTACTGACCTGTGGCTGGAAATGCAAGAAGCCCAGATCGGTGACACCGGACGCAAGGTTATCGAACAGACGTGCATGGTCTTCGGTCAAATGAACGAACCCCCGGGCGCACGCTTGCGTGTCGCCCTCTCGGCACTCACCATGGCCGAGTATTTCCGTGACACCACGGGAACCGATACCCTGTTGTTCGTCGACAACATTTTTCGCTTTTCTCAAGCTGGTAGCGAGGTTTCCGCACTGCTGGGTCGCATGCCCTCTGCCGTGGGCTACCAACCTACCCTGGCAACGGAAATGGGAGCC
>JAYGDH010000626.1:0-2524 GCA_046583055.1 Pirellulaceae bacterium
GATCACTATTTCCCCGGCAAGCTGGAAATAGTGATCTGGAACGAGATCCCCGTTGTGATAGCATCCTTTTCGTACTTTGCAGTAGTCGGACGGTTCAGGTAGCATGATGAGATGAAATTGCTAAGCTACCTGGGACTGTTCCCCCTGCTGCTCTTCTCCATGGTACCGACCGGTTATGCGCAGGTCAGGGCTGATGTGGCGACCGTCCAGCCTGACGCCCGGTTTAAGGTGGAATACAAGAAGAAGGGGCGACGGGGTGAGACGCGTGAGATCAAGGTCTCGCAGCGGGACGGCGTGACCATCTTTGATGTTCGGGACCAGTTTGGTATTGGTGGAGGAACCGTCCAACTGGTGACTGGAAAGTGGCCGGAGAAAGTCCTGGTGCGACTGCACCTTGCCGGGCTGGAAGGATTCAGTCTGACGATCGGTAAGAAAGTTCTGACACGCTCGGATCTTAAAGTTCGTATGCTTGATCCCAAGGGGAAGCCTTTGCCCGGTCGCTACCTGCTCAAGTCGACCGGCCCCAATGCTTCCAAGAGAATTGCCGGTTACTATGAAGTCCAGGTACCTCCCTTGCTGCTCACCGCTGCCACGAAAGAGATCAAGTTGAGCTGGGTCGATTTTTATCGGCGTTAGACGCACCCCCCGTTGCCGCAGGCGCTGGCGGCAGTCAGAAACAGGCTGGCCACCTATGTCGACCGCGGTCAGTCTACTTTCTGTCCATACAGCTCGGCGATTTTCTTCACGAACTCCTGGTGACGTTGCGGTACGGCCCCGTGCCATTTCTTCAGGTATTGTTCGAAAGTTTCACCTGCGGGTGACGGCGTACTATTAAGCCAGCGAACGGCCTCCCAGTGAGTTGGCTGTCTCTCGAACAGATGTAGCAAGACAATGGACATGGCTCCGTTGAGGTCTCTTTCTGTAGAAGTTTTCCGTAGGGTCGCCTGGTGCTTTTGATAGAAAGCGGCCAGTCCCTTGCCATGGATCTCTTCGATGTTGGTGCGTTTCGCGATGACCTGGTCTGTATAGTTGCGCAGGGCATCGCGATAGTCTTTCCAGTTGGAATAAGGCGGATCTGTTTTCCATGATCGTGCCATGGCTCGCATCGCAAACAGGGATGCTGTCTCGCAAAGGGTTTCTTCAAACCAGAGATTGCCCGAATCGTCCTGGTCGTAGCCGCACAGCACATGGCAAAACTCGTGGGAAAATTGGTACGAGTACTGCGACCAGAGGGTCTTGCTGGTATCCAAACGCAGGACGATTTCTTTCGTATCGTTGCGCTGATACAGGGATACAGGACCCTCTCGTCCGCGGGTTACCACGATCGGTTCGATGGTGTAGTCCGGAAAGAAACGCCACAGTTCCCGTCCGGCGGAAGTGACGATGGCTCGGATGTCTGCCTCGCTGGCATCAAAACCGTTAACATCGATGCGTATCAAGGGCATCTGGGGGTCGGCAAACTTGGGAGCCTGGGCCCCGGCGTGTTGGCTTGAAAGGATGAGTGTCGCCAGAAGAAGTGCGGCATGGCAGCTAGGTCGCCTCTGTCCAGGTGCTTTGATCATCGCGAGTGTTCCTCTGGATGTGGTTGCCGGGAATGTCAGCTGCTATCCCGGGACGTGGTAGGTAAAAACAAGAGCGGGTGAAGGGAATCGAACCCTCGTAGTCGGCTTGGGAAGCCGATGCTCTACCATTGAGCTACACCCGCAGGAGCTCTCGGTTATGCCATACGTACCAGGGTCGGTCAAGTCGCAGCCTGTTTGCGTAAGACGGTTCCATGGATCATAATTGCCAACGTTCGTCAGGCATGACGAGTGGGGTAAAGTACCAGGAGCGATCGAGGGTAATCATGTTGCGAAAGAAACGAGTAAGAATATCCGGTTGCCGTGGCGTCGTGACGATGCTGGTTGCCATCCTGGTAGCGATTGGCGGTCGCGAGGTGTTTTCGCAAGAGGAATTGCCACGTGTGAAGGGTTTGCGGATTCGCCTGGCCAAGAATTGGCCGTTTCCAGTCACGAGCGAGGGAAACAAAATCTCCGGGCGGCTCTATCTGTTTACAACTAAAAAGGCCGGCACGGATCCGCGGCAAGGTCCGAACTGGTTTTCACCGGAACCTTTTTATGCGCAGGATGTGCGTGATCTCGAATTGGGGCAGTCACGGGATCTCGATGATCAATGGGATGGTTTTCCGGGCAAACTTTCACAGTTGGAGCCTGGTGACTACTACGTTCAGGCGTTGTTGGATCGCGATTTTTATGCTTCCAATCATAACCGCGGTGTCGGTAATTTCTACAGCAAGGTACACCATGTCAGCTGGGTCGGGAAAGGTGGCAAGGGTGATGAAGCTGAAGAGAAAAAACCGGTTACCATGGAGTTGGTGTTGGACCAGGTGATTAACGAGCGATCGTTTCCTGAATCCAAGTGGGTCAGGAAGTTGAAAATCTATAGTCCGAGGTTGTCACTGTTCCATGGGCGTGAAGTGCTGACGGACTGCGCCGTCAGTGTGCCAGCCTCGTACTTCGACGAA
>JAYGDH010000655.1:0-7102 GCA_046583055.1 Pirellulaceae bacterium
ACAGGTGTTTTAACTCGAGAGGAAGGGAGTTGTTATGAGACAGGACAAGAGGGTACGGGCACTGCCGGGAATCCTGGCTGCGGTGGTTGCGATCATGGCCGCGGTCGCCTGGCAGGCGCAGTATGGTCAGGATGGGATCGCCACCCGGAATACCGACAACGCGAAAGATCTGGCGAACGCCAATTCAGTGAGCCAAATCGCGCCCCGGTATGCAATCGTCATTCACGGTGGCGCCGGCAGTTCACCAGCACAACTTGACGAACGCCGACGCCGTGGTCGGGAACAGGCCCTCGAACGGGTGCTCCGAAAAGGAGTGGAGATCCTGAAAGCCGGGGGCACCAGTCTCGACGCAGTTGAGCAAGTAATTCGCCTGCTGGAGGACGACCCCGTTTTTAACGCCGGACGAGGCGCAGTTTTTAACAACGCGGGCGGTCACGAACTGGATGCCTCGATCATGGATGGCCGCGATTTGTCCTGCGGAGCTGTGGCCGGTGTTAAAACGGTAAAGAATCCAATTTCAGTGGCCCGGTTGGTAATGACGAAAACTCCGCATGTGCTTTTGGCCGGAGATGGTGCGGATCGGTTTGCCAAGCAGATGGGCGTCAAATTGGTTGCGCAGACCTATTTCTCCACCGAGGCGGCACGGCAACGGTGGGAGCGTGCCCGCAAAGCAAAAACTCAGCAACCCAAGAAAGGGGCGGCAACAGCCACCAGGAATAACGTCCATTACGGGACCGTTGGCTGCGTCGCACTCGATCGCTTCGGCAATATTGCGGCAGGCACCTCGACCGGCGGATTGACTAACAAGCAGTACGGTCGTGTCGGCGATTCGCCGATCGTGGGAGCGGGAACCTATGCGGACAATCGTACCTGTGGCGTCTCGTGTACGGGGATCGGAGAACATTACATTAGGAACGCCGTGGCCTACGATGTTTCAGCACGGATGAAGTATCTGAAAAGTGGTGTGCAGGAGGCTGTAAACGACGTTATTACCAAGACACTGAAACCGGGCTACGGAGGGATCATCGCGCTGGATGCCAAGGGGCAGATTGCCACCGGGTACAATACGGGCGGGATGACACGAGGGATGGCAGATTCGACCGGTCGGTTCGAGGTGAAAATCGGAAAATAGTCAGGTGCAGATCCGTTAGCGTCTTTTTTGCGACAGTATTCCAACAATCTGCTAGCGAAACCGTAAGGGACACTTGATTCTTTGTGTTCACAAATGAAACGATGCTCGGTTCCCGCAGCCGCCTTCGAATCCGTCTTTCCACGGACTAGAAGAATTTGGTACTCTGGCTTCACTCATCTACGAAGCCGTCACCGTTTCTCTTTTTCTCGCCTGCCGAGGCAAGTTATTGGCAGGGCTACATGAACGAAATTAAGACCAAGATTGATTCGGCGCTGTTGACCAAGCGTCCCTATCAGCGGGCCATGATGCCAGGGTCGCATTGCGATCCAGTAGGCGTTTTATCGGGAGGATCGGTCCATGGCCTTTATTGACTGGGTTGAAGATGGTGAGGCGACTGGGAAGACAGCGGATATCTACTCCGGCTGGCGCGCCCGCAATCCCGGGCGAGAGGAAATGCCCGAGATCCTCAAGTGCTTTAGTCCACGGCCAGACGTGCTGGAAACCGTGATGCGGTTTAGCGATGAACTTCATTTTTCCACGGGCCACCTTGATCGCCGCAGTAAGGAAATGTTGGCCACCTACGTTTCGGGGCTTAACGGCTGTCGGTACTGAACGGAATCGCACGGCCACTTCCTGCAGTTGCAGGGAGAGAGTCCTAACGTTGCCAACCAGGTTGCAAGTGGACAACTTGAAACAGCAGGGCTCAGTGACGCGGATCGGAAATTGCTGGATTTTGCAAAGCTTGTCACGGAACGAGCTGCATCTTGTACAGCCGCCGACGTACAGGTATTGCGAGATGTCGGCTGGCTAGACAAGCAGATCGCTGAGGCCGTCTACGTGGTGGCCATGTTCGCATTTTTTAATCGCGTGGCGGATGCGTTTGGAATCGAATCCGAAGGCCTTGGCGATGTGTAGCCCCGTGAATCACTACCTCAACGGTGTCCGGAGGCGAGCCACCGTTAGTACCAGATGCAGGTGTGGGGAATTGTTTGCTGCAATTCCCAGACACCTTCTGGTGTGACTCTTGTCTTTCGCAGGATCAGGAACTCGAGTGCCTCCCGATGTTTCAGGGGCGCCAGGCCCTCGTCCGTGATTGCGCTTCCCTCGAGGTCGAGTACGGCGTAGGAATTCAGCTCTGGGAGGCTTTCTAGGTTAGCGTCACCGAAGTCATCGCCCCGCCGTGTCGCGTGCTTGCGTTGCTGTCCGCCAAGCGTGCGCCACGATAGCGATCGACCCAGCAATAGCACGGTGTACCAGAGGACTGTCCGTCCTCTGTACCAGAGACGTCGAATGCGAACCGTGATTCGATAGATAAGGTAGATGACAACCAGGGGAACCAGCACGGCAGCCAGGGAATGACTAATGACATACAGCAGGACACCCGCCAGCAATACCATCGCATCGACAAGGAAGAAGACACTTTCGGGCGATTGATCCTTGTTCAGCTTGGCCAGGAGAAACCGACGAAAGCCATGTTCGGAAAGGAGAGGGTCGTCAGGGTCACGGATATCGACCACTCGCTTGAGGCCGTTGTGATAGAAGCAGTGCGGGCATAATTCGACCTGGGCGTCAAGCACCTTTCCGCATCGCCCACAGGCGCAGTCCGCGGCGTCGCTGGGCGACTGGCTCACGGCAGGTGATTTGGTTGCGGCCGGCAGTGGTCGGGGGGATGACGGGTGGGACTGGGTGCGCGGGGCGGCAGTGGGGGACCCGTGTCGGACGGGCAGTTCTACAGCTGGCGACAGAGTGTACTCGGTGTCCTCAGCCATCGGATCCGTGGCCTCGGCAGACGCGGTATCCAGGGTCGGAGCTGGGACGCGATGCTCTTTAGTGCATGTCGGGCAGGCGATCACGGCCCCAGCTCGATCGGAGTCCACCGTGAAGGCGGTGGTACACTGGTTACATGTAAGGCGGATAACCATGGCGATTTCAACGCGACCTTCTCGAGTGACGATAGCAAATTAGACCCCGGGGCCAGGGGTGAACACGTTGAAAGCAGTTCACCATGGCAGCGTAGCACATCCGCAGCGACTGTGGGAAGGGTACCGTCCGGCCGGGTGATGGTCCGCCTTAGCGCTCGCTGGCCTTTCTTAGTGGCAGCGGCGGTTTCGATTTATGTACGGCGACCTCAGCGGAGAGCAACTCGACCGCCTTTTCTAGTTGAATGTCAATCCCGCCGGGAAGTTCCCCAGGTTTGGGCCACAGGATATGGTCCGGCACAGCGCCGTTTAGTTCCATGTCAGCGCCAGTGGCCGAAACGTACCAGCCGCGGAATGGCATCCGCAGCGTCCCCAGGTTCATGATGCGGCGACTTCCCGTGCTGATCACGCTGCCCGAGGTGGGTACGCCCACGAGGCTTCCGCGTTTGAGTCCCTTGATGGCGTGACTAAAAATCTCGGCATTACTGAAACTGTTCTGGTTGCAGAGAACAATGATTGGTTTGTTCCAGGTGGCATAGATCCTCCGGTCCTGGGGATATCCGGCCGTTCCACCGCGTGGAACCGTGATCGCATGAACCGGCTGGGTTAGAACTGTCAGGAGATGATCCGTGGTAAACCCCCCGCCGTTTTCACGAACATCAATTACAATTCCGTCGCGGTCGCCGGCAATCTCGTAGAGTTCCTGTTCGAAGCGGTAGAAGCTCGGCATGTTCATGCCCTGGATGTGAAGGTAGGCGAGCGATTTCTTTGAAGCGTCCTCGACCGCCTTGCGATTACTGCGAACCCATTGTTCGTAGAGTAGGGCGCGGGCGCTCGAGTAGCTAATCGGGCGGATACGTACGGAGCGGTCTTTGCCCTCTGCATTGCGCACGGCAAGTTCGATATCTCGTAACGGTCGGCCGGTGAGCACAGCTGCAAGTGAGGGAGTTTTACCGAGTACTCGGTCGTCAACGCGCGTGATGATATCACCAACCAACAAACGGCTCTTTTCCTTCGCGGCGGGGCCGCCATAAATGACGGTTGCAACGCGCAGCCCATCACCGTCGTACTGGGCGTCAAAACGAACCCCCAGGTGAGCGGTAACGGGGTGCCATTGGGCAGTTGCAGAAGAAGAAGTGGAGGGGCGGAATCCAAGGTGGGAACCGTTCAATTCACCAAGCATCAAGCTGACGACGCGCGTCAGGTCAATCGGCGACGTACTGGCGGCAGCCACGTCTGAGTACTTCTTGCGAATAATGGTCCAGTCCCGGTTATTGAGACGTTCATCGTAGAAATAGTCTCGCATCGTGCGCCAGCAAAGATCGAAGGCTGCCCGGTATCGTTCGCCGACGTTTACCGTGTGAAAGCAGTTGAACGGGTACGACGTATTTTTGCCGCCAGGTGCAGAAGAACTCGGTATCGAATTGGCCAGCCAGAGTATTTGATTTCCACTTTTTATCCAGCGAGGGTTGCTACCGGTGACCGTTGAGAAGAGCTTGGGTTTAAGGTCCAGTGGTGGAGAGACCGTGTAGGTGCCCGCTTTACCTGCGATCGTTGCCTTGAAGGCCAGGAACTTGGAATCTGGCGACCAGACGAGAGTAGATTCGGAGGAGTCAGGAATTCGAACAGCACGAATTCGGTCGTGAATTCCGTCAAAATCGATCCGTAACGCCGGCTTGGCGGATACCTTGTTTGGAGATTTTGCGTCGGGCTCTTTAGTAGCCGGCTTTTCCTTGTCCGGAGCGGATTTCGCCGGTGCACCAGCCGGGGCAGGCTTTGCCGTTGCTGCAGTAGCCGATGTCTTGGAGGGCGATTGTGCCGGTGGCTTTTTGCGGGCGGCATTGAATTTCTTGGTAGCTGTCTCCAGTTTTCGATCGCGCGTGGACTCTTCGCTGTCCTTCTTTTCTAACTGCACGTAATGAATGTCGACCTCGGTACCTTCTCTGCGACCGAGAAAGGCGATGCTTTTGCCATTGGGAGACCAGACGGGTGAATAATCGTCGTCCGGATGCCGAGAAAGATTGAACGGTGGAGTTTTCGAATCCAACTCGTAGATGTAAACATCACGATTGAAATTCGAGTCATCAATGGCAAATGTCAGCCATTTCCCGTCAGGTGACCAGTCGTAGTGAGGACTGTTCCAGGATTCAACGATTCGCCTGGGGTTTTTGCCGTCGGGTGCGACGACCCAAAGGTCTCCCCTGCCCTTCAGGAAGGAAAGCAGCGGTTGGCGTGGGTTCAAGGCTAACGAATATTCGTTAGCCTCGTCATTGGTAATTTTTGTTAAGGGAAAGTCGGTGTTTTGCCACAGCGCCAGTTTTCGATCCTTGGGTGTCGCTCTCCAGATGTCCGGCTGCCCGCCAGCGTTACTGGTGAAATAGACTGATTTGTCGTCGCGGGCAAAGATGACTTCGGATTCCTCCTCAGGAGTTTGGGTTATCTGGCGTGGTTCTTTTAGAATCGTGTCCATGACCCACACGTCACCGCCGGCGATGAAGGCGATCTCCAGACCGTCGCGAGTAAACGCCGCATGCGTGGCCTTGCGAAGGAGGGTTCGCGAAAGAGGTTCGTGAAGCGAGTCTCCTTCGTAGCTCAGAGTCAGTCGTTGGGGCGTGGCCTTGCGCTTGGTAGACAGGCGGTAAAGGTCAAAAAGATGGCGGAAAACAATGGTAGAACCGTCTCGGGAAATGCAGGGCGAAACGACAGAGTCATCCTTGAATGTTGTTAACTGGACACGCTTGCCTGTATTGAGGCAGTGACTCCAGAGATTGAAGGACCCTGTTCGAGAAGAAAGGTAGTAAAGGGTCTTCCCGTCAGGATCCCAGAGAGGCGAGCGGCATTCCGTTTCTTCCTTGATGACGCAGTGGTAGGTGTCCTTGGTGGAATCGTAAACCCATAACTGGCCCGCCTGGGAGCCACGGTAACCTTTCCTCCACCACGGGGTGCCCTCTCGAATGAAGGCAATCTTAGTAGCATCCGGAGAAATCGCAGGCTGTTCGGCGTGGGCATTAAAGAGACATTCGTCACGGGGTTCAGTAACATTGGATACGCGGAAAGTTCGCTCGGCGTGTTTCCAGAAATGATCGCGACGGGCCGTTACCAGGAAAGCGCTGCCGTCGGGGTACCAGGACTCGAGCGTGTAGCCCTCCGTGTGAGAGGTCCGCTGCTGGGGTGCGCCGCCGTTGGTCGAGACGGTATAGATCTGCATGCTGCCGGTTCGGTCGCTGCAGAAAGCCAAGGTTTTTCCGTCTGGTGAAAATTCGGGGAAATAATCACGGCCAGAATGGCTGGTGATACGGCGTAGCCGACCGCCGTTGCTGGACACGGTCCAGATGTCACCACGCCAGGAAATGGCCAGCAAATCGCCAGAGGGAGAGAGAGACGGTGCGGAAGCCAGCTGTACGGTCTCGGATCCGTACGTCTGGTGCGACACCGGAGCCATGGCGAGTAGCAGGGAAACGCAAGCAAGGCGACTAACGGCAGAAACCATGGCATTCATTCTCTCTTAACTTAGTGATGGGTAAACTTGATCGGTTCGACGGTCCGCTGAGAGCGACCGTTAAGGCGAAATCAGGTAACTCTCTTATAATTTGGAGAGCGACACATTTCGAGCCTTGAGAGTGCCAAAGTACCAGAAATTAGGATTGAAAGGATTACGAGGACGCTTGCAACGCCGTGATGGTCAGATATGCGACGTAACTGAGCAAAAGCAGGGCGCCGAAAGGCCGACTGAGCTTTCCGGATTTGGCCGAAAAGACGCCGACTCGGAATAGCCCCAGGATGATCAGCATGGCGGGAAATTGAAGGCGGAACATCACCGGTTCGGCTGCTAACCCCTCGCTGGTCACCGCAGCAGCCGCACCGGAAACGAAGAGTATGTTGAGAATGTCAGCACCAATTACGTTCCCGACAGCGAGCTCCCCCTGGTTCTTGCGGACTGCAGTGAGCGCGGTTACAAGTTCCGGCAAGGATGTTCCGAAGGCGACGATTGTGGCTGCGATGATTGCAATGGGAACGTTAAAATGTTCGACGGCCAATTCCTCGGCGGTGG
>JAYGDH010000024.1:0-3494 GCA_046583055.1 Pirellulaceae bacterium
GGGCCGTAAGCAGGGATTCTATGACGAATACTGGCCAAATGGAAAACGCAAGATCAAGGCGAGCTATCGAAACGGCAAGCTTAATGGCTCATACCGAGAGAGCTTTAAAAACGGTGGCACGAAGATTCGCGCGACTTATGCGGATGGCAAACTGCATGGATCCCGCCAAGTCTACGAGAAGGGCCAACTTGTTCGTGATGAGTACTGGTTCAACGGGGATCTTCTTATACCTAGAAGCCATGCGGAAATCGTCGCCACAATGCGAGTAATTGAAAGAATGCCGATCAAAACGATCGGGCAGATTCCCCAAGGACTGCCATTACGGTGGGCAGCAGCCGTGAGAAACCCCGCCTTGCAGCGCCAGCGCGAAGCGGCATTGCGATTACTCATGGCGTATCGGTTTCTTTGCCACGTGCCGTTTCGCGACCTCGAATTGGACGTTGCCTTTAATGCACGATGCGAGGCGAGCTGTGAGATCTTGCAGCGCCTCGGTGTACTGACCCACGCACCCCAAAATCCGGGCATGCTGAAATTGGAGTATCGCCTGGCCCACGACGGGTGCGCTAATGGTAATCTTTCCTCGTCCGCCAACAGTGTCGTCGCTGTGAACCAGTTCATGTCCGATTCGGATGCAACAAATATTAACCGGCTGGGACATCGGCGTTGGTGCCTAAACCCCGTAATGAAGAAGACGGGATTTGCCTCCAACCATGGTTACACTGTGATGTGGGCGACTGACGGAAGTCGAAGCGGGATTCCGGATCAGAAGTTCACGGCATTTCCGCCTAACGGACTCATTCCGACCAAGTTTTTCAGCAAGGGAGACGCCTGGAGCATAATGCTCAGCAGAAGACATTATCAACAGCCTGCCAAAAAAAACACGAGCGCCAAGATTTGGCCGGCACGATTCATACCTGCCCAAGGCGTATTGCAGAAGACTGCTCAGCCGTTGCCGCTCAACTACTTCAATGTGAATGATGATTGCGTCATTTTCCGACCGGCCACGGTGCAAGTTGCATCAGGTGCGACCTATATCGTTGAAATCGCAGGCATCAAAGACCGCTCTGGCAAGCCGGCTCCCATCGTCTACCTGGTGATTTTCTTCTAGCCAATCGCCGCAAGTTCACGCTGGCGCAGCCAAGATAGGCCGCTGCCTTGCACAATTCTCAACCTTGCCATAGGCGAAGCCAACCGCCTGTCAACGCAATAAGTGTTTTGGAGCGAAGTCGAAGTGTTTTCCTGTAACTATCCTGCTTTACACCATCAATCAGGCAGAGTCCTTGTGACAACCCTTTGTTCCAGCGGGAAGAAAAAGCATTGCCAGGAATCCTATCGAAGCGACGATAACCAGCCCAACCCGCACAGTGGCATCACCTGCTGGCTTGCAGATGAAGCAATAAAGATAAAAGGAAAGAACGAAAGCAGCGGCGAGAAGAGAAGTCATTGTCGCAGCAGCAGTTTTGTTTAGTCGAAACAGGTAGCCGGCGGCGATGCAAAGCAAACCCATTGCCAGGCAGAACCAAAGAGAGTTTGGTTTATAAGCCTGGGCCTCAATACCACGTAGCAAGCCTGTCCATATTACAAACAGTCCGTAGAGAATTGCGAGCAGCCATTTCATTTCAGCGTGGTCCTATGAAAACTAGTTATGTCCTCAGGCGAAATGATCGTCGGCTTTTGCCGTTTTCATTTCTTCCCAATATGCACGATGCTCATCAAGCAGAGAACCTGAATTGTAATGGCTTTATGTTATTCGTGCAGTTAGGTGACTAGCTGGTATCACTGAATTGAGTTTGACGGTCGGTCATTGGCTAATGAAAAAAGGGTTTCCAGTCCGCAGACCAGAAACCCTTATTCTATAGAGGGTGGATGAGGGGACTCGAACCCCCGACCCCTAGAATCACAATCTAGTGCTCTAACCAACTGAGCTACACCCACCATCAATCAATCAGGCAGACCTTTCGACCTGCTGAATCCAGTTTAGTTCTGTCCGTCGCCCTGGTCAACGGCGTCCGAGTTGACGAAGGGGAATGATTCGTCCAGCGGTGACTCGGATAGTTCCACCAGGAATGTTCCCAGGCGATCGACAAGGACGTCCATGAGTTGCTGTCCCTTTTCCGCGTTCGCCTCGTGGGGATTGCCAGCCCCGGTATTGGTGGTGAGCAGGTGCCAGGGTCGCGTGATATCAATCCAGCCTTTTTCCAGCGCCGCGAATCGGAATGGTCGTGTTTCTCCCGCGTCCGCTCGCAGGGATCCATCCTCGTTGTGAACCACCAGGTCGGGAAAGTAGGCCAGTCCCAACGAGGTTTCCATTTCACCCGCGTGATCTTCTTCGTGTTCGAAGATTTGGCCAGTCAGGTCTTCAACCATCTGGAACCAGTTGCAGAGGAACAGGTGTGCCGGTGATTTGTCGCACAGTTCCCGGAGCAGGGGTTTCATGGCGTTTCCACCGTGGCAGTTTAGTAACATGACCTTCTCGATGCCCGTGTCTACCAGGGACTGCAACAGATCGGCAATCACCTGGTACAAGGTGGTAGGGTCCACGTTCATTGCCAACGGCAAGGCATGCATGTTGGTCTCGGTGCCGTAGGGAATGGTCGGAAGTAACACGACCTTGGCACCGTCGCGGTGTGCGGCCTCGCAAATGCGTTCTCCGATCGCTGTTGCAATCAGTGTATCGGTAGCATACGGCAGGTGAAGATTATGAGGTTCCGTGGCACCCAGTGGGAGAATCGCAACGTTGTACGGATTCTCCTTGGTCACGGCATAATTAGTTTCACCCAAAATCCAAGGTCGCATCGAATTCTCCTTGTCAAACTCGTCTTCAGGTCAGGGGCTGCTCTTCAGCTTGGGTAATTTCTCTTGCAATCGTTGACGGGCAGCATCGCTAACCTGGGTCTGATCAAGATTCAATACTTCAAGTTGTTGTAGTTTTTCCAGGTGGGGTAATCCTGCATCGGTAATCCGGGTTCCGGTTAGCCAGAGCACCCGGAGCTTGGTTAGTCGGCCTAAATGTTGCAGGCTTTCATCGGTTATCGGAGTTCGGGATAAATCCAGCACCGTCAAATTGGGTAGCCGAGCAAGTCGAGTGACCAGTTGACCGGTAATCTGGGTTGCTTCCAGGGAAAGCTGCTCCAGGCCGACCCAATCACTCAACTCTACCATGCCTTTTTCGTCGATGCGAGTGGCTGTCAAGTCTAGCCAGGTCACGAGCGGCTGTTTCCCCAGCTGGAGGAAACCCTTGTTGGTAACCTGGGTATTTCCCAGCATCAGCTTGCGCAAGGGAAGTTTTTTGTTCAAGGCAAGGAGGTCCTGGTCACGAACCATCAGGAATTCATGGTACTGCCGATCCACTTCAGTAGGTGTTTTTCCCGTGCGAGATGGCAATGTCGCTACTTGGTCACTGCCCCGGTAAAGTTCCCGCAGGTAGTCGATGAAGGCCCTACGGTAACGACCCTGTTCAGCAGTCATCAGGAAGTGTGACAACCCTGCAGACT
>JAYGDH010000069.1:0-11505 GCA_046583055.1 Pirellulaceae bacterium
TTTTCGAGAGCATCGAGCACCTTGCCGACCTGGGCATCCATGTAAGCGACCGAGGCATAGTAGCCACCCACCGCCTTTTTCTGGCGGCGGATATCCATCTTCATATTGAGACTTGTCTTGTAATTGATTCCCAGCTTGGGAATATCATCCCAATCGCCCATGACCTTTTCCGGCAGTACCATCTTGCTGTAAGGCATGAACGGTGGGTAATAGGAACGCGGTGCCACGAAGGGGACGTGTGGCCTGACGAATCCTACTCCCAGCCAGAACGGTTTGTCCTTGTGTTTCCCGAGCAGTTCCACTGCCTTGGCGGCTGTCCTGCCATCGGAATGGACCAGGTCATCCCCATCTGCCTCCACGACCACGAACGTGTTACCACCGACAGCCGGCTTCTTACCATCCGGATTATTCTCGAGCGTTTCCCCGGTTCCTGGCGCCTTCCACTCCGGTCCCTTGCTGTTGAATCGTTCCGTCCACGACAGGGCATCATCCGCGCCATCGGTGCCCGCCTCGATCCCGCCCGGAACCCCCATGTGATAAATCTTGCTGACGCGTGCCGTGTAATATCCGTTGTTCTTGAAATGTTGTGACCAGGTGGCTCGGTCACCGATATTGGGACGTGGGCTCTTGTACCCCAGCACTCCGGTCGCATGAGGATAGTAGCCAGACATGAAGGAAGCCCGTGACGGGCCACAGTAAGTCCCCTGGCAATAGGTCCGGGTAAACCGCGTACCACGGGCCGCCAGGCGGTCGATATTCGGAGTCTGGCACACCTTGTTGCCATAACAAGAGAGCGCCGTGGACGTAAGATCGTCCGAAATGATAAACAGCACGTTGTACCGAGTGGCGCTGGACGCTTCCTGGCTCGGCATCCCCGGCGTTACACCCGCCAGCAACAGGACCAGCAGTGAAAAACGGAACTTATTGTTCATCTTAGAACTCCCTAAAAACCATCCACATCGAATCGCAATGCGTGACCCATGAAACTGGTCATGGCGTCGCCGGTTTCAACGACACGAGAAACGCCAGCAGCTCGAAAATCTCGTCCCTGGTAAAACGATCCAGCAGGGCCTTGGGCATCATCGACTTGCTTGTCTTAAACATCTCGTCGATTTCTGACCGCTTGATAACCGTCGGCTGCGGCGATTCCGGATTGACCAGCAACGAGATCGTTTGCTTATCCTCTTCCTTAACGATACCAGTAAAAACCTTTCCGTCATCAGTGGCAATCATCTGGACCGCATACTTCGGGTCAATCCGATGCGAGGGATCAAGCACTTCACGCAGGATGCCATACTGGTCGCCCTTCCATCGCTTCAGTATATCGGTAAGTTCGGGCCCAACAGATCCTCCCACGCCGCGAACCTTGTGGCACTGGGCGCAGGTCGCTGCCTTGAAGATTTTTTCACCAATCTGCAGGGATCGGCCCCGCAGGCCGCTGGCCAGTTTTCCCTGGAAGTCCTCGGCCTTCCAGGACTGCACGAAGGCCCGATTATTTCCCAGTGGATCCTTCGGCACCGTGGGTTTCTTGGTCCAGGCATCCAGATCCTTAACCACCACCATGACGCCATACATGCGCATCCAGTGACGAGGAAATGTGCAGACGAACGGGTATTCTCCCGCCTCCGACGGTGCCGTGAAGGTCAGCCGTTCCTGCTGGCGTGACTGGACCATGCCCGTGGCAAACAGCACCTCGGGTAACCCTGGCACGTAGGGCTTTTTCTCGAACCCTGGATTGGGGCCCAGCAGGGCTCCTTCCTGGGCAACTTTCTGTAGTGCGCCGGGCACCGTGATCACCAGGTTATGGGGCATCAGGTCCTCGTTCCGCAGCACCACCTGGACCGGGCGGCCTGCCTCCACCGCGAAGTAAGGTACGTCGTATCGCATCTCTTCCTCAACGGTGTGGATTGTCACCACTCTGACCGTGATCTCTCGCAGCCGGGCGCGATAGCTGCGCGAGTCAGCGCCCGGAATCCGTGCCAACAGCTGATCGGCCAGTTGCATGGCATCGATAAACTCGTCCGTGGTTCTCTGGGCCGCCGGCGTGGCCTCGGCATACTTGACCAGGATATCCACGACCTCTGCGGACTGCCCCGCGTCACGCAGTTCACTGGGTACGGTCAGCAGCGTCCTGACGGCAGGAACGCGATATTGGGCCGATGCGACCAGCGGTGCCAATCGCTGAAAGGTATCCCCCTGTTCCGACGGCACCACGGCCAACGTGGTAATGGCTCTCGTGCGAACAGCCGGCGGCTGTTCTTGAGCCAGCAGGCCGACTATCAGGGGGCGCTGGGAAGCGCGATCTTCAGCCCCTGGCAGCAGCGTAATGCCGGCCAGCCAGTCGAGCCTGGTCGCTGGTTTTTCGCGGGCCTTATCCCATGCCTGGCTACCTGCTCCCGCGGCGATCAAGCCGGCATAACCTGACGCCCTTACCAGGACGTGTGAGGACGAGAGGCTGGCGAGAAGTTTTGCTTCCTGGCCTTTCAGAACCGTGGCCGGCAATACCAGTAACATGGCGGCAATCTGCTCCCCGGTTCGTTGCTGCTGCGCATCCTCCGCATCCAGCGATTCCAAGGCCTTGAGTAGTTCGGTGATCACATCGGATTGGTTAACCTGCACCAGTCCCTGCAGGGCTTCTTCACGGTGCTGCCGTGACATGCCCGCCCGGGACAGGATGGCGGCATAAACCGGGGCGTACTTGGCGTCATCCGTCTTGCGCTCGACCATCAAGAGCCGTTGGTTATCAAGCCGCTTCAACTGGTATTGGACGATCCGCAAGCTCTTGTCGAGAAAAATGCGGGGCGGGGGAATCTTGGGAGCCCCTGCCTTGTCGCCGTGGTCATGTTGATGTTCCTGGGCCAGCAAGATGGAGGCCATCACGGCGCACAGGAGCAGCCCGACGACGCCCAGTTTTCTAGTCATTCTGCTGGTCACGAATCGCCCCCTACCGTTCCAATTGCCGAATGGTTTCATCCAGGGTGTATTGGAGGTAATCGTCGACATCGTCGTTCAATACATCCAGCGCCGCCTCGATGGCTTCCTCGCCCCCCAGGTAACTAAGTGCCCTGACTGCCTCGAGCCTGACACGAGGATGCTTATCGCCTATCCGAGCCTTGAGCAACTCCAGCGGTGCCTCGACCCGATCCAACCAGAAAGACAGCACACGGGTGGCCGCTGCCCGAGCACGATGATCTTTGGCATTCAACAGTTGGTCCAGCACTTTCGTCTGTACCGAGTTATGCGTCTGGTACATCCAAAGTGCCTCCAGCAACTGGTGTTCATAGCCGGCCGCCGTTTTATCCATCGAGGCCACCCAGGAGTCGAGTGCCGCCACGACTGTCTTGGAATCGTGCTGCGCGAGTTCTCGACGCACGGCATAGCGAGTTCTGTCTTCCGGGGCCTTCAACAGGGGCAACAGCGCCTTGACTGGTTGGCCGTGGATCTTGGGTGGCTTAACCAACGCACGCCCCTTGTAAGTGACCCGCCAGATACGTCCGTGACTATGATCACGACTGGGATCACGCAGGTTGTGCTGCAGGTGGCCGATGAGGGCATTGTGCCAGTCAACAATGTAGAGCGATCCATCGAGAGCGAACTGCATGTCAATCGGACGAAAGTTCCCATCGGAGCATGAGACCAGTGGCGTGACTTCCTTGCCTTCGAAGCCTGATCCTTTCTCGGTCACCCTGTGATTAAGAATGGCACGATCACCAATACAATTGGCAAGCAGGAAGTTACCCTGTACTTCCGGCGGAAAATGTCGACTTGAAATCAACTCACAACCAGCAGATGGCCTGGTCCTCTTTGGATAAAAGGTCGGAAAATTGTACTTGGGATTTCCACCCGTTTGTTTCGCGATGCGCCGATGCTGGGAACCACCCGGATGTTTCAACGGATAATCCATGCGCCCGGAGATCGGTGCCACCCAGTAACTGCGTCCGGGCGAAGCGTCGGCGACAAAATCCTGTCCCCAGGGATCAAACACGTGTCCCCACGGGTTCGCAAAAGCCAGTGACACATGCACGGCAAATTTTTCGGTCCGCGGCTCGTAACGCCAGATCCCGGCTTCATGAAGGCGTGTCAGTCCGTAAGGACTCTCCACCTGCGAGAATTTAAAGGTACCTTCCTGGAAGTAGAGCGCACCGCCGGGCCCCCATTCAAAGGCCGCGATACCGTGATGAGAATCAGCCGAATCGAATCCCACAAGTTTCCGGATGCGTGTATCCGCTACGCTGTCCCCGTCCGTATCCTGCAGAAAGAGAATGTCTGGCTGCATGGACACGAATGCCCCCCCCATGCCAATCTCGAATCCCGTGGGCTGATGCAGGCCGTCCGCAAAGACGATGCATTCGTCCGAGCGACCATCGCCATTGTGATCTTCAAAAATCAAGAGTTTGTCGTTCATCGGAGTCTTGGGCTTCCAGTGGGGATAAGACTGCATCGTGGAAACCCACAGGCGCCCCTTGTTATCGAAATTCAAGGCCACCGGGTTTGCCAACTCAGGAAACTGTTCCTCGGAGGCGACCAGTTGAATTTCATAGCCGGGTGCCAGCTTGAAGCGCTTCTGTTGCTGGGCGGCTGTCAGGTAATCCAGCGACCCCAGTTTGCCACGCTGTCGGTTGGGATCATTCTTGCCTCCCACGTTCGTTTTCGGCTGGATGAATGGCAGCGTGTTGCTGTCATCGATCTTGGCAACGGCCTCACCCCCCGCTGCCACCGACCAGATTTGCCGGTCACGGTTGGCTGTCATCTGATCCAGGATCGCTCGTTCCCGTTCCATCACGTCGGTATTGTTGTAGGTGCCATCCGAACCCGCTTTGCCACGTGGTCCGTAAATCGAGTAACCATTAACTGCCCGATAACGATGCCACCAGTGAAAGTTCTTGTCAGCCACTGCCTCCTTGACGCCCTTCACGAGCTGTTCCGGGCCAGCACCGAACAGCCCCTCCATCAGCAACGGTGCCAGTTGCTGGTATCCCAGGTCGTTGAGATGGGCCCCGTTCAGTGTCAGGCGTTCTTTCGATTGTTGAAACATTTTCCTGCTGGGATGGAACAGGTCCACGAAACCGACCCTGCCGGCGGCAGCGGCGACCTTCAAGGCGTCGCTGTACATTTCCAGGCGAACATTGTGTTTCTTGCCATCTGGCAGATTCGGATCCCCGGTATCTTCGAAAGCGATCGGCGAAACAAACACGATCCGTGCTGGCCCCTGGCCGCTGTAGTTTTGCTTTCTTGTTTCAACAATCAACTTTAGAATGTCGGCCTGGAACGCTTCCACGCCTTGCGAGCCGGCAAACGATTCATTAAAGCCAAAAAAGAACAGGAGTACCGTCGCCTTGCTGTGCGTCAGGTGAGCCGTGGGCGTGCCAAAATTCTGCGAACGAATGCGTTCGAACGGTTCGTCCCCGGGAAAGCAGAGATTCCGAACTACCAGTTCGTGCTTTGCAAACTGCTGATGCAACCTGGTTTCCCACCAGTTATGATGCTGCAGTCGCTCACCCAGGGCGTTACCCACGAGGCAAATATGATCGCCCTTCTGCAAGGTTACTTCCGCAGCCTGAACCGTCCCGAAACCGAGGCCAGTCAACACCATAACGAACGCCAAGAAACGACAGGCTGTCAATTGCATGCTAAATATCCCAATAGTAGATTCACAAAAGTCGAATTGCGGCACGGTCACGAGAGCGCGACCGCCGAGAAAATCATTTTAATCGATCGAGGCCGCTGAAACCAGTTGCCAAAGACCACCGGCCCCGCTCATTCCCGTTCCAACTCGGCCAGGTAGATGGCGGTCAGCGGACGCCCCTGGCCATCCTTCTCGTGACTGGAATAGTAGGACACGAGTGCACAACCCGGACAGAGCTGGATGAGGCCGGGATAGGAACAGTCACCGCCGCTGGGCAAGGCAGCAAACTCGGTCAACTTGTTATTCTTGAGCCAACAGAGCGAGACGTAGGGTGATTTCTTCTGCAGGTTCCTGCCGCCTACCACGTAGTTCCCTTCCCATTTTTTCAGGAGCGGCCCCCCGACGTAGCGATCCAGGTCGACCCGTGAACTACTGGTATAAGGAGCTTTCAAGCGAACCACCTGGGCAGTTCGACCGCCGCGTCGTCTTGAAACCGCAAACATGTCGCCGTTTTCCTCAAACAGCATGGCCGTCTCGTCACCATATTCGTCCTGGAAAGAACCGATCGGAGAAAAACGAAAGCCGTCTTCACTGACCAGGAGCATCGATCGGACAATCCGATCCAACCCAGCCCGTGAACTCAGCTCGGAAAAATTGGTCTTCCGACGCCCGCACATATAGACCTTGCCACCGTGGCTGGCGGTACGCCAGATATAGTGCCCATAGGTGCCTTCCAGCATACGAGGCTGGCTCCATCGCTTGCCGTCGCCACTGGACACCGCATAGCCCAGGTGTTGATTCATATCCCATTTCGCTGGAGATGAGTCACCGCAATACCAGGTGCCCGTATAGACGAACAGCCTGTCCCGAAAAACCTGCAGGTGCGGATCCCGTACGTCCCGCTTCGGAACGTTGAAGGAATGGACCTGTTGCCACTGTTTGCCGTTGCTGCTGCGCTGGATCACAATCCGCGACGTGGGATGAACCATGTGCCCATCCGGACAGGTCCGGTAGACCAGGTAAATTTCACCCTGGAACCAGGCCAGGTCGGTGAACGCATTATGCTGCCCGTCGTGAGGCAGTCGCCGCAGGTTCGTCACCTTGATCGCAGGAAATCCTTCCTCTGCCAGCAACTGCGAACAGACGCACCCCAGCAGGATTACCAGGCACACAGCGATCAAGCCACGATTTCTCTTCATTTTCATCCTCTGTCACCTTTTCCCATCCGGCTACCTGCACCATGGCCAGTTGCCCACAGGACTAGTACAACACAGAAAGCAGCTGACATCAATGAACCCCCTGGCAGACGCCCGTCAAGCCGACCCGGCCGCATCGCTAGACCATTCCTCCAACGAATGGTTACCGGGCCCCAGCTTCCTCAAACACCTGCAGTTCGTCGACCAGTAGATTCGACAGGGTTTGCGCGACGAATTGATGACCGGCCCTGTTCCAATGGGGGTCGGAATCGAAAACCAGCGGAAATTGCTCGCAGGCCTGGAACTCAGGCAATAGCGAACGCACGTCGAAGGGCGCCGTGCTGGCCTGTTCCTTGAAGAAACGGAAAAACTCATACTGATACGGTCCATCCCGCAGGTACTCGGACTCTTCCCAGTTATTGGGACATTCCTGCCGGTTCCAGTGATGAAAGCGAGGACTAATCACGACCACCAGCCGCGCGTCGAGTTCTTCACAGGTTGCCGCCACTCGCTCGATATAACTCCAACTGCGATCAAAATAGGGGCGCGTATCCGCCAGGGGATGGCGAAAAATAAAGAACCGATTTCGCTCGCTGACGTTCCCGACAGGGGCCTCGAAGGAATAGTAGTCGTAAACAGGTGGCGGTTGACGATTGCCGAAACGGCCCAGCAAGCGAATCGGTACCTTCAACGCTTCCGTATCACGCCATCTTTCTGTCAGCCTCCAAACGGCTCCCAGATCCGTGCCCTGGCTGGCGGTCTCGCGAGGAGCAAAGTCCCCATCCCTGGCCCCGGGACGCATCAGCTCCTCCGCATACTGGTAATCATCACCAATATCGGTGCAGTCGATCATCAAGAGCACGACCTGGGGTTCATAATGCCGTACCACTCGTCGCAGCAAGCGGTCCTCCAGCAAGGGCGAATAACTGGTGACTCCTGCATTTAACACGGCCACGCTTTCCTGGCCGAGTCGACCTCGCAACTGGTGCTGCAGCCGCGCGGGATAACTGTCTTCCCCCTGGACTCCATATCCAAAGGTAAAGGAATCGCCCAGGCAAGCGATCCTGATATCTGATTGCCTGAATTGTTCACGGTCATACTCACTGCGCAGCCCGTCTTCATTGGTTTGCACGAAGACGTGCGTTCCGCCGATCAGGCCAAAGTGCATCGTTTCCCGCGTTGGCATGGCGTGATGAAACTCAACCGAGTGCTGCGATTGATATTTTGGCATACACAAGTGAGGCGCCAGAACTCGCAGGCTGAGCTCGGCACCAGCGACCGCAACCAGCGTCGACCCGACCAGCAGCAACAGTTGTTTCCCATGCGTTTTCACGTGGCCCAGGACCAGCAACAACGACACCGCTAACGCCCAGTAAATACCCAACGCCCTCCAGGCCAGGGATTTATCAGCATCACCGTCATGCGACAATCGATCGATCGCTCCGCTGGCCACGACCAGCGCCAGGATACCAGCGCCCAGCGTAACGAGGAGCATCAACCTCTGATACCAACGCTTGGGTACGCGCATTTGGCCTCCCTTCCTGACACTTTTCCAATCCCCGGCACCACCATGGCCTCCCCTTGGTGCCTGGGGAGAACGGCATTTCCAAAGCAGCGTAGGCTATTTACGTTTCGGCACACTACGGCCACTACTCTTGTATTCCTCAAGACGCAACTTCATTTCCTTTACACGTCCTGGATATTTCAGCGCCAGGTTCGTCGTTTCCCCTGGATCGTCGTCGAGATTGTACAACTGGCCGCCCGCGGACGGGGCGGTATCTTTAAGCTGAAATGGCTTCAGATGCGGTCGACCGTAATCGTTCCCTCCGGAACCCTTGTGATCCAGGTATTTCCAGGGACCACTGCGGATCGCAAGAGCCAGGCTAATCGTCTGGTGCAACGTATCCGGTCGGATCATCTTGTCCGCGGCTGCCTGGCCCAGCAATGCTGGCAGCAGGTTATAGCTATCCTCGGCTGCATCGTTGGGTAATTTTGCATCCACCACTGCCGCGCAGGTTGCCATCAGGTCGGTCAGATTCAGCGTCTGGTTGCTGGAAGTGCCGGCCTTGATCTTCCCGGGCCAGCGCGCGATGAACGGAACCCGATGCCCACCTTCCCAGTTATCGCGTTTCATACCTCTCCAGGGCCGGGCGCCGTCGTGTGCATGATCGGCCCGCATGTGGATCGTGCTCGTCACTTCGGGGCCGTTATCACTGGAAAACATGACCAGTGTATTTTCGGCGACCCCCAGTTCCTCCAGGGTCTTCATCAGGGCCCCCACCACGAAATCCAGTTCGAGGATGAAATCGCCGTGCGGCCCGGCAGTTGTTTTCCCCTTGAAGCGATCTGCCGGAAAGGAGGGAAGATGAACTGCCTGCGCGGAGTGAAAGAGAAAGAACGGCTGGGCAGGTTTATCCCGCACATGTTCCTGCAGGAACCGCCGACTTTTTTCCAGGAACACAAGGTCCACCTCCTCCAGGTCGAAACCGGGCGCGATCATACCCGGTCTGTTGTCTCGCGAGTACGGATGCTTGGGCAGCGGCGTCCGATCCACGATCCGGGTGGGAGGCACAGGGATACGGTCACCGTCGACAAAGGCATAGAGCCAATCGGTCGTTGGACAGCAGACGGTGCCAAAAAAAAGGTCGAAACCGCGATGCACCGGGGCATCCGGGATGCGGCGACTGTAATCAATCCGCTGGACAGCCGGGAGACCATTCTGGTTAATCGCCTTGCCTTCCTGGTCGAAGAAGGTCATTCCCACGTGCCATTTTCCGAACATGGCAGTCTTGTAGCCCTGGTTCCGCAGCATCTGGGGGAGTGTCAGGCGTTCCTTTTCGATCATGCAGGGCCCGCCAGCACCAGTAAACACGCCTCGCATCCCGGTCCGAAAGGCCATCCGACCGGTCAACACGCTGTAACGCGTCGGAGTACAGACCGTGGAGGGACTGTGCGCATCCGTAAAACGCATTCCCTGCCGAGCGAGGCGATCCAGGTTCGGCGTCGGAATTTTCGAGGCCGGGTTATAGCAACCGACATCCCCGTAGCCCAGGTCGTCCGCCAGGATAAAAACGATATTTGGAAGTCCTTCGCCCAGAGACGAGGAAGCCATCCCCAGTACGGTTGGGAACAGCACGGCCAGGAACAAACAACGATGCATCATTTCTTTTCCTCTCACGTTTTCTCGCAAAATGGACTCAGGCCCAGCGCTACTTCAGTTCCTTCACCCATGCATTAAACTGTTCCACAATCGCTGGATGTACCTTGGCCAGGTTTTTCTGCTCCCCGATATCCGTCGCCAGGTCGTACAACTCGAATGGCTTGCCCACTCCAACCTGGACGCCTTTCCATTTCCCCTGTCGAATAGCGATCTTGGCTGGTCGCCCCGTGGCGCCGGATTGCCAGTACAGGTATTCATGACGTCGCTGACTATCGAGACCAAGCAGGGTCGCGCGGAAGGAAATACCGTCGATATCCCTGGGAACTGGCACCCCAGCCAGTTCACAGGCCGTGGGCAAAAAATCCCAGAAGGCCGAGGGATGCGATGACGTGGACCCGGCCTGGATTTGGCCTGGCCAACGGGCGATCATCGGAACGCGTATTCCTCCCTCGTACAGGTCACGCTTGTAACCGCGCAACGGCCCGTTGGAATCAAAATACTCGAGCTTGTGACCGCCCTCCTGGTGCGGGCCATTGTCCGACGTGAAAATCAGCAGCGTATTTCGTTCGATACCAAGTTCCGTCAACAGGTCGCTGATGCGGCCAACGTCCCGGTCCAGACGCCCCATCATGGCCGCGAACCCTTTCTCAGTTGCAGGCCAATCCCGGTCTGCATAGATCCCATGATCCGGAACCTCGAGTCCATTTCCTGTAGCTCGGCCACCCTCATTGTTCGCATGAGGAATCGTGTAATGTGCCTGCAGGAAAAAGGGTCGTCCGGCATTCTCCCGGATGAAAGCCAGCGCCCCCTCGGTCATCACGTCATGCGAATAGGTGGTCCGCTTGACCGCCACACGCTGCTTATCCCCGATCACGTTACCTTCCAGTGGAAATTGTTTACCATTCTTCCAGAGATATTCGGGGTAAAAATTGTGGGCATTCCCCTGGTCCAGGTAACCCAGCCAGAAATCAAAGCCCTGTTTACCAGGCTCTCCGGTGGAACCCGCCCGCCCCAATGCCCATTTCCCGATGCCCCCGGTCATGTAGCCGGCCTGTTTCAAAAGGGACGTCACCGTTCGTGCATTCGGCTTGAGAACAAAGGGGGCGTTCGCACTGATCTGCGTGTTCCCACTATGCCTGCCTGTCAACAACACCAGTCGGGAGGGGCGACAGACGGTATGACCGGAATAGTGATCCGTGAATCGCATCCCTTCCTTGGCCAACTGGTCAATCCGCGGTGTTTTCACTACTTTCTGCCCGTAGCAGCCGAGGTCCCCGTAGCCGAGGTCGTCCGCCATGATGTAAATGATATTGGGCTGCCGCGCCGCCTGTAGATGGACAACTGGAAGCGATCCTAAAAAGAACACCATGCCCAGGATCAGCAACGCATTTCTATTATTCAACATCGATTTCATGGCTCTACCTCGCTCTATAGAAAAACACACCTGGCTAGGATTCCGTGGTTCCCGGTAATTGGTAATCCGTGAATTGTTTTCGCAATCTTAACTTGCTGATCTTCCCGGT
>JAYGDH010000073.1:0-3399 GCA_046583055.1 Pirellulaceae bacterium
GAGGAAGTGTCGCATGTGGGAGAGTTTTCCCCTTACCAAGCGACTTGCCACGGCCAGTAGAGGGAATGGCATGAATGTCAATTTGGGGCGAGATCACAACTTTGGAGTCTCGCCTTACTTCAGATGCAAGTGGATCCTGTGGATCAGGCAATGGAGAGCCAATCGAGTGCTCGAATACGGATGGTTTTCCTGGGTTGTCAAACCGCTGTCCACGATCCTGCACCTTTTTTATGCCATCGTGGGTAATTTCGGCATCGCAATCGTGATGTTGACCATCGTTGTTCGCGGCGCGATGTTCCCGATTAGTCGCAAGGCTACACGTGGCGCCCAGATGATGCAGTTCCTGGCTCCCGAGATGAAGAAAATCACCGAGAAATACAAGAACGACATGGAAAAACGTTCGCGGGCTCAGCGGGAACTGTTCGGCCGTTACAACTACAATCCATTCAGCGGATGCCTGCTGATGTTCTTTCAACTGCCTGTCTTTATCGGTCTCTATCGCTGCCTTTCAGTCGACATTGAACTGCGAGATGCACCGCTTATCAGCGGCATCGCCTGGTGCAGCAACCTCGCTGCACCCGACATGTTCTGGCACTGGGAATCGATGGGCTGGGACATGATCACCAGTCGGTCAATCGGTTGGCTGGGCCCTTTCTTTAATATCCTACCGATCATTACGATCACCCTGTTTATCCTGCAACAGAAAATGTTCACTCCCCCGGCCACTGATGACCAAACGCGAATGCAACAGAAGATGATGAAGTACATGATGGTCTTCATGGGAATCCTTTTCTTCAAGGTTGCCAGTGGACTCTGTCTCTACTTCATTGTTTCCAGTGCCTGGGGAATCGCAGAACGGAAACTATTGCCAAAAGTTGGAACACCTGAAGAAATCGCGACCAGGGCCAGGGAGAAGGTCGAGCGTTCCAGCAAGAAGCAATCCCAACGCAATAAGAATGGTCGGCAGAAACCGGTGCGCAAAAAGAAGGGCAAGAACAAGAGGTAACCGTCAATGTCGTTCCCCATCGACGATGTAATTACCGCGGTAGCCTCGGCGTCTGGCCCGGCCCCGCGGGGCATCGTACGTGTCAGTGGGCCCCAGACGCTGAAAGTCCTGGCCGATTGCTTTCCGGCTATCCGAGATGAACTGATAAATACCTGCAAGGCCCAGGTGATCCCGGCCACCCTGGAACTGGCCAGCGATCTACCGCCCCTCCCCTGCCAGGTCTATTTCTGGCCGGACCAGCGTAGTTACACACAACAGCCTTCCGCAGAACTCCATCTCGCCGGTTCGCCTCCCTTGCTCGAAGCTACCGTCGAAAAGCTCTGTCAACATGGCGCCAGACTGGCTGAACCGGGCGAATTCACAATGCGATCCTTCCTGGCTGGTCGCCTCGATCTAACGCAGGCCGAAGCCGTACTGGGTGTCATTGACGCGGCCAATCAACGTGAACTTGACGTGGCACTCTCTCAACTGGCTGGTGGATTGGCAACACCACTGCACCATCTCCGAGAAGAACTCCTGGGGCTACTCGCTCACCTCGAAGCAGGCCTGGACTTTGTCGAGGAAGATATTGAGTTCATCTCCGCGGAAACACTGGATCACCAACTGGCTGATATCAGCCGAGAAATACAGAACACGCTGCTTCAAATCCAGGGGCGGCAGGCCCCGGATACCCAGATTCGAATCGTGCTGCGAGGATCTGCTAACGTCGGCAAGAGCAGCCTGCTCAATGCCCTCACCGGTTCATCTACCTCGCTCGTATCCGAGCAACAGGGAACTACCCGAGATTACGTGACCCACCATTGCAAAATAAATTCACTGCCATGTTTACTGGTTGATACCGCTGGAACAACACCGGTCACCGAACAAGATCGTGTTGGCCAAGACGCCCAGGAACTGGGCAACGAACAGGCCCGACAGGCCACCCTTGAACTGTTTTGCATAGATAGCACCCGCCCACTGAACCAATGGGAACGGCAACAACTGGCAAGTGGCAACGATGAAACTCGAATTCCCGTCTTAACCAAGATTGACCTCTCGCCTGCTACCGAAGAACCTCCCCGGGCAATACCAACCAGTAGTGTCACCGGCACCGGCCTTGAACAACTGCGACAGGCCATCTACGAACGGTTGACCCACGGAGCAGCGGCAACCGTCGTCCACGATACGCTGCTCCGCTGCCGGGAAAGCCTCCGTCTCAGCGACGCCAGTATTCAGAGTGCTCGACAATTAACCAACAGTGGACAGGGAGAAGAACTGGTCGCTGCTGAATTACGGGTTGCCCTTGATGAGCTGGGCAAGGTCGTGGGAACGGTTTACACGGACGACCTGCTGGACCAGATTTTCAGTCGATTTTGTATTGGCAAATAGATCCACAGGTCCACGAAAAAAGCCCGGCTGAAAGCCGGGCTTTTTCGTGATCAGGAAACTCTGCACGGGACGCAGAGCTTTTCAACTACTTCTTCTCGTTCTCTTGGTTATCCTCGTCTTTATCCTCGTCTTTATCCTCGGACTTTAACTCCGTCGCTGGATTATTAACAGCTTCGGGTGTATCCGGTTGCGGCTTTGTCGGCTCGGGATCCGACTGGGAGCTTTCAGCCAACTGCCTGGAAACTTCCTTGCTCACCTGGCTGGCTACCTGGCTCGGCACCGCTTCCAGGGTGACTGCCACCTTGGCCTGGAGATCTTTCGCCTGCTGGGCAACGCCCTTGTCCAGCTTAACCAGTGCGTTATCAATCTGCTGCCGCAGGGTTTCTGATTCCGTGCCTACCGACTTAACGATCAGTTTACGATGATTGTTAAGAACCTTCTTGGCCCGTGCTTCCATCTGCGCCATCTTCTTCTGCACCTGCTCATCCAGACGCTTCGCTTCGGCAGCCACGAGACGCTCAGCATCTTTCTCCAACTGGACAACCGTCTGCTGAACCTGCTTTTTCAGCTTCTGGGCTTCCGCAACCATGTGAGCTCGCGTCTCCTTTTGGAGGGCCTGCTCAGCAGCTTTCATCTGCGTCGTGACCTGGTTGTCCAGCTTGTTCAAGCCTGACTTGAACTGCTGCTTCAACCGGTCAGCTTGCTGAGCAAACTGCCCATCAAGCTTCCTGGATGCTTCAGCCACGTCAGCATCAAGCTTGGTCGTCAACTCGCCAGAAAGCTGCTCGTGAAGCTCACTATGCAACTCCGCCTTACGGCGTTCCCAGCGGCGACGAAACAATTGTGCCGACGCTGATTCGGTGATCGCACTGATCGTGATTACCATGATCACGAATGTCATAATCTGTTTTTTCATCGTCCCAACTCCTCGGAGGTTACCTGATCGTATAACCGAAACTGATTCTAATTCTGCCGTAGCGGGTAAGCAAACTCATCCGCCATCTTAAGCCAATGCAACCGCTAGT
>JAYGDH010000240.1:0-1550 GCA_046583055.1 Pirellulaceae bacterium
AGCATGACACCACCACCGAGGTTCATCTGGATCGTATTTTCCACGCCCTGTTGATCCTGGAACCATTGCCCAATCTCGACAACCGTCGCGACGGTCGCCCCGGTCCGATTAGCAATCGCAGCCACATCCGCAACATGATCAAAGTGACCGTGGGAAACCAGGATATAATCCGCCTCTACATCGGCTGCCTTGACCGGCGCCGTCGGAGAATCATCGAGAAACGGGTCGAGCAGGATGGTACCGTTTTCCGTCTTGATCGACCAGCTTCCGTGTCCCAACCATGTCACTGTTGTCGTCATGATTTACCTGATTCCTGTCGCCGATCGCTAGAGCCCCAGAATTTCATTCATGTTGTTCTTGTACATCTCTACCCCCGGCTGTCCATAAGGATTGATACCCAGCAGTTTACCTTCTACCACGGTCGCCAACATCATCATCTGGAAAAACTGTCCCAGCGACTGTTCATCACCAGCAGGCAGCCGAATGTCTGCGGTCGGTCTTCCCACATCCTGGTAAGCACGATTTGTTCCTGCCAGTGCCGCCGCATTCAACTTCAACAAGGTAGCTTCCTGGATCCTGTCCAGGGGATCTTCGCCGTAGGCGGGGGGCCCCACCGGCAATGGATCGGTTCGAGAGCTCTCCACGATCAAGTTGGTAATCAACTTGTCTCGTCGACCTTCCTGGTGTTGCTGGGCACGCGAATGCAGGTCCTGGGTATTGAGTGTTGTCAGGGGCAACGCGCCTCGCTCGTCTTTCCCCAGGCTCTCGGCCAGTAACTGGTCATACCACAATCCCACGGCATTCAGGGCACTTGACCAGACCGATAAAACCCTCGTGTGAACTGCCGCCTGCGTCTCCAGCAAATGGCAGATGGTAACGTACTTCAGCACCACGTTGTCGGACGGATCGGCCTGGCGAAAATGCTCGTTCATCTGGGCGGCACCCTGTAACAGCTTGACCACATCAAGGCCGAGTATGGCAGCTGGCAAGAGTCCCACTGCCGAGAGAATACTGAAGCGTCCCCCGACTGCATCGGGGACCGAAAATCGATCCTGGCATCCCAGTTGATCTGCCAGCGATCCCAGCCGACCCCCTTCCCCGGTCACCGGCACCACCCGTTCCGCCAACCGTCCCATATCGTTTCCACAACTGGCCTGCAGGTAAGGTAAAAGTTGACGCAAGGCGGTTGCCGTCTCGAGCGTTCCCCCACTCTTGCTGATCACCACGATCGCCCATTCCTGATCCACACCTGCCGCGATCCGGTTACCACCGAGACGATTTATCAAGGCACGGCTAGCATCATTATCAAGATTATTTCCGCCGAAATAGAGCCGGGGACTATGGTGGCGCTGTTCACGACTCAACTCGTTGTGATACGGGTCGCAGCAGGCCTCCATCAGCGCCCGGGCCCCCATGTAGGAACCACCAATTCCCAGCAGCGCCACGGCATCCACTGTATCTCGCAAACGCCCAGCCGTCTCCAGGATACGCCCGAGTTGGCTGGCATCCCCATGCTGCTGATGTTCTTCCAGCAACCGCTCTGGCAACAG